>JAUVWI010000110.1 GCA_030604195.1 Spirochaetales bacterium | reverse complement strand
GCCTAGCAGACCTGGATAAAAAGCCAACTGAGTGTTTGATCCAGCCCGCACTGCGATAAAACCTATCCCATCGCTCCACAATTCTTCCTCCCGGCCCTATTGAAAATACTGATGCGTCAGTACTGGACGGTTCGGCCTTATCTTGACACCGGAGCTTCATTTTTCCTACAATGCTACCCTTGCACTATGACAAATAGAAAAATTCAGGAGGATAAATTGTATAAAGCCGTTGATCCAAAGGTCAGCTTTCCCCGTATGGAAGAGGGAATTCTGAAATTTTGGCAGGATAATAATATATTTGAAAGATCAATCGAGCAGAGAAGGGGAGGGGAGGAGTATGAGTTTTACGACGGTCCTCCCTTTGCCACCGGGCTGCCCCATTTCGGCCACTTTGTGCCCAGTACCATAAAAGATATCATTCCCAGATACCAGACCATGAAGGGAAAGGTTGTGGAGCGGCGCTTCGGTTGGGACTGTCACGGTCTGCCGGTTGAATATGAAATGGAAAAGGAGCTGGGCATTTCCGGTAAGAAAGAGATCGAAAAGTATGGGATTGCCCGTTTCAATGAATCTTGCCGTTCTATTGTCCTGCGTTACACCCGGGAATGGCGTCATGTAATTACCAGGTTGGGGCGCTGGGTGGATTTTGATAATGACTACAAGACCATGGATCCCGATTATATGGAATCTATCTGGTGGGTGGTAAAGGAATTATGGAAGCGAAAGCTTCTCTTCGAGGGTTTCTATATTCTGCCTTACTGTCCCCGCTGTTCCACAGTGCTGTCCAACCATGAGCTGAACCTTGGCGGCTATGAGGATGTACATGATCCCTCCATTACCGTTAAATTTCGGGTTAAGGGTGAGGATAATACCTTTATTCTTGCCTGGACAACTACTCCCTGGACCCTGCCTTCCAACCTGGCATTGGCCCTGGGGCCGGATATTGTTTATGTAAAAGTCAAAGATGGTGATGAGTATTATATACTGGCCAGGGAAAGGCTGGCATCGTATTACCATTCGGAAGAGGAGTACTCAATTATAGCTGAATATAAGGGTAAAGAACTCGAGGGAAGGGAATATGAGCCTCTCTTTCCCTATTTCAGCGAGCTGAATAAAAAAGGAGCTTTTCGTATCCATACGGCGGATTATGTATCCACCGAGGATGGCACCGGCATTGTGCATACCGCACCCGGCTTCGGTGAGGATGATTACGCCCTGCTTAAAAACACTGAGGTGCCGACGGTCTGCCCTATTGATGAGGAGTGCCGGTTTACCGGTGAAGTGAGCGATTACCGGGGGCTTTTTGTAAAGGATGCGGATAAGCAGATTATTAAGGATCTTAAGGCTAGCGCAAAGGTGGTCAAACATGAAGCATACCTGCACAGTTATCCTCATTGCTGGCGCTGTCACTCGCCCCTTATCTACCGGGCTGTTTCCTCCTGGTTTGTTGACATCCAGAAGATAAAAAAGAAAATGCTTAAAGCTAATTCGAAAGTGTATTGGATGCCGCAGCATTTGAAATATGGCCGCTTCGGCAAATGGCTGGAAGGGGCTCGTGACTGGGCAATATCCCGCAACCGCTACTGGGGCAATCCTCTGCCGATCTGGAAGTGTGACAAATGCACTGAAATAGTGTGTGTTGGCTCCCGGAGCGAGCTTGAGGAATGGTCGGGAAAGAGGATTACCGATATTCACAAGCATTTTGTTGACGATATCACCTTCCCGTGCAAGTGCGGCGGAACAATGGTGCGTATACCTGAGGTGCTGGATTGCTGGTTTGAGTCAGGGGCCATGCCCTATGCGCAAAGCCACTATCCCTTTGAGAATAAAGCCCATTTTGAAGCTCACTTTCCCGCTGATTTTATTTCAGAAGCACTGGACCAGACACGCGGTTGGTTCTATACCCTTACCATATTAGCTGCAGCTCTCTTTGATCTCCCCGCTTTCAAGAATGTTATTGTAAACGGAATGATCCTGGCGGAAGATGGTAAGAAGATGTCCAAATCTGAGCGTAATTATACGGATCCGGTGGAAGTGATTAATACTTACGGGGCAGATGCACTCAGGCTTTTTCTAATACATTCCGCCTGCCTGAAAGCGGAAGATCTGCGTTATTCGGACAAGGGTGTAAAAGAGGTATTGAAGAATATCATTATTCCACTGTGGAATGCCTATAGCTTTTTTGTTACCTATGCCAATATTGACGGGGTTGAGCCTGAAAGCACTCCTGAAAAACCGGAAAATCCCCTTGACCTCTGGATACTCTCTGAAGCTGAAAAGATGGTGGATGAGGTAGGCCGCCAGCTTGATCTCTATGATCTGTCGAAAGCGGTTGATCCTTTTGTCGAATTTATTGATTTTTTGAATAACTGGTATATCAGACGCTCCAGAAGAAGGTTCTGGAGGTCGGTAAATGATCTGGATAAGCAGCAGGCCTACCAGACCCTTTATACAGTGCTCATGAAGTTGTCTTTGGTGACCGCTCCTTTTACGCCTTTTATTGCCGATGAGGTTTACCGTAATCTGCGCCCTGGTGATGCGCCGGCACCGGTGCCGGAATCGGTGCATTTATGTGATTTCCCGCAATATAATGAGTCGGCCAGAGATGTGGAACTGGAGGAAAAAATGCAGATTACCCGTCAGGCTGTTTCCATGGGACGGGCGCTGCGCAGCCTGCACAACAGTAAGATCAGGCAGCCATTGAAAGCCATCCATCTGGTTACTAAAAACCAGGAAGAGCAACGTGTTCTTATAGAAATGGAAGATATCATTAAAGAAGAACTTAATGTAAAAAGTGTTGTTTACCGGGAAAATGAAGAGGAGCTGGTGGAGTATTCGGCAAAGGCTAATTACAAATTACTGGGAAAAACTCTGGGTAAAGATATGAAAGGTGCGGCCCGGCGTATTGAAAAACTCACCATGCGGGAAATTCAATCCCTGCTCGATGGCGCCACCCTTTCGCTTGATCTGGATGGCCGGATTTTAGATCTGACTGAAGAGGGCGTAATCATTAAGCGCTGCGAAAAAGAAAAGCTCAAGGTCCTGAATGAAGGATCTCTGACCATTGCTTTAGATACGGAGTTAACCGAAGAACTGATCCAGGAGGGAATAATCCGCGATCTGGTGCGTGGTATTCAGAACTTGAGGAAGGAAAAGGGATTTGAGGTTACGGACCGGATTAAACTCTACCTTTTCGGCAGTGACGAGCTGAAAAAAGCTATGGATTCCCACAATGACCACTTGACCAGTGAAACCCTGGCTTCCTCCTGGGAGTGGGTCGACCACGAAAGTGCAGAAGTATTGGAGTGCGGTGATCAGAAGTGCTCTATTCATCTGGAAAAAGCTGAAAAATAAATTAGCGGCCGGGTATGCTATGATAGCTAAAAAGCTTGTTATTTTAACAAGAAATATTAAAGTCCAACGCCCGAATATATTGTGTTGGGCTTCTGCCTTAAGAACTTCTGTTGCGGATGTAATCTGCGCTGGGAAGAAGACGATTAATGCAGCAGCAGTTTTATTGACCCTTATAATCCTGGGTAGCTGTGCCACGCTTCCTCCCCAGAGGCCGGCAGATGAATGGTTTGCTGTGCTGCCTGAGAGCAGCACCTTTTATTTGATCCTGAATTTTGATACTGCCGGGGCTTTGTTCAGGGAGATATTAATAGAAGCTGATCTGGAAGAGGAGGCGGATAACTCACTTTTCAAGAGGACCTCAAAGGTTTTTGGGGCTGTTGAACTTAAGCCGGGAAGCGCTCCGGCTATATCTCTGCTGGCCCTGGGCCGCTATCCCCGGCTGGCGGCAAAATTACAGTTGTGTTTGAGTAAATCCTGGAAAAAAGTAGGTTCACCGGAGACCTACTGGCAACATTCGGTTGAGAATATTCAGATAGCCATTCCGCAGAAAAATGTTTTGTTAATATCCACGGGAGCTATTATTGCTCTACTGGAAGCCATAAAAGAACCTGCTCCCTTTTTTTTACCTACAGAGGTTAAAGGTGATCTGGAACTTGCCGATGCCCTTGTTTATTTTCCTGTGCTACCCGGCGGAGGGGGCGCGGGTAAGGAAGCGCAGCTGCCTGATCTGCCCATACGGGAAGTCTGGATATTCAGCCGTGGTGAAGATGAAGTCCATGAATTAACCGCCTCTTTTAATTTAAGCGAAGTAAAGAACCCCAGGATCCTGGAAGCACTCTTCAGGTTATTGCTTACCATGTGGCTGCGTGAAACAGAAGTAGAGAATCTTGCAGCACGTTTGCAGAGTGTAGAGGTAAGGGTGGAAGATGAAATGGTGAGAATTACCGGGCTTTTCTTTTCCACGACGGAGCTTTCCCGCTCTTTTGCAGCGCTTTTAGAGGAGTAGCAATGCCAAAGAGATCTTTAAAAGAATTATGGTAAGAACCGCTAAAAGCATCAAGTCGCAATTAATCATTTCCATCGTTGTTACTACAATTATCTTTCTGGGAACCATGCTCTTTACCGGTTTTAATTTAATGAAAAGCTATTCGCTGACCAATGCCGAAGAACTGGCGGTTACTGTTCTGAATGATACGGATAATAATATAAATCAATTTTTTTCCGAGATCGAGAACCTGGCCAGATCATTGGCGTCCTATAAAGTGGTATATAAAATAGATGAAAATCATTTGAAAGATCTCTTTCTGGCCAATGTAATGGCCAGAAAAAAATATATGAGGGCCATATACCTGGGAACTAAAGAGGGTAGGATGTTCGAATACGGCTACGGGGAAGGTTTTCTGGATAATACTGCAGTTTTACCCGAAGATTACGATCCCAGGATAAGATCATGGTACCAGGAAGCGGTGGCAGCCGGGGAAGGCCATTCTTATTAATGAAGAAGGAGAGATCATTGTAGACCAATTTGCCGAAATACTGAAATATTCAACTGAACTGAAGCAGTTTACCTTAAAGGAACCGCAGGAGCTGATCGTGTCAAGAGAGGGGAGTTTCATTGGCGAGATAGCTGGCGAAAAAATGTACTTTGCCTATAAGAGGAATAATATAACCGGCTGGATACTTATTATAGCCCTACCCTATAACGCAATAATGGCCGGTGCCAATAAGACAATTCAACAGGCTCGTTGACATAATCGAAGAGTACGCCAAAGAATTACAGGAAAAGGTAATAAAAAGGACTAAAGAAGTAGGCCTGCTGCAGCAGGAAAATATCAGGCTCAGGGTTATTGAAGAGAAGGAGCGCATTTATGAAGATCTGCACGATTCATTAGGCGCCAGATTGACCAATATTTTTATCTGCAATAATGTTGCTAAAACAGTCGGCCGAAAAAGCAACTATAAATTGAAGGATATGCTGGAGAGGATCGGTAATAACTGCCAGTTGGCCATTAAGGATCTCAAAGAGATAATTTTCGGTATGCAGTACAGTGACCGGGTGATAATTGATTTCAGCAAGTTTATTGTCTTTAATATCAAGAAAAGATTAAGCCCCAAGAATATCGCCTTTGATTACAGGATAAACGATGCTGAAGAACTTAATTCTTCAGACAGAGATATAAGGTTCGAGATCGAGAAACTGCTTCAGGAGTTGGTGAGCAATGTTTTGAAACATTCAAATGCCAGAAAAGTCTTATTAGAGTTGAGTATTTCAGACTCCGAACTTAATATCTATTTCAGTGATGACGGTATCGGCTTTGACTTCCCGAAAGAGATAAGGCAAGGTCTCGGACTTAAGAATATACACAATCGTGTTGAGTGGCTCAGGGGAAATATCAGGGTCTCTTCTATTATAAATGAAGGCTCTGATTTCACAATTACCATTCCCCTAAAGCTGAGCTGAATAAAAATTATGAAAAAAAACAAGCTGATAAGATTGGTAATAGTGGAAGATGTTAAAGAGGTACGCGATGGCTTGAAGTATCTATTAAGCCTGGACAAAGAGATTAAAGTTGTACAGACATATAAAGATGCGGAAGACTTGCTTAAAGATCTCTCTATAATGATTACACCTGATGTAATATTGATGGATATAGGCCTGCCCCGAATGAGCGGCATAAAAGCAACAAGCCTGATAAAAGAAAAGTATCCCGAAGTCAATGTGCTGATCCTCACTATTTTCGAAGAAGAAGAGAAGATACTGAGTGCTGTAAAAGCCGGGGCTACAGGCTATATATTGAAGAATATGGAGCCGGGTGAGCTCATAAGACAGATAAAGAACCTGCATAAGGGCGGTTCTCCCATCAGCCCCAATGTGGCCAGAAAGATCTTACAGGAATTCCAGAAGGAAAGCTCTAGAGCTTCAGAAACCGATTACCATCTTACTCCCAGAGAAAAAGAGATCCTGAAAGATATAATTGAAGGCTATTCCTATACGCAAATCGCTGCAAATCGCTTCATTGCCAGCTCTACAGTAAAAAAACATATTTTGCATATATATCAAAAATTGAATGTTACCTCTAAAGTGGAATTTGTAAAAAAAGTAATTAATGAGAAACTGATCGAATAGCTCCCCTTGCCAACAACTAATACACCATCCGGTGTATATTTTTCCCCTAAAAAGTGCAATTTTTTCTGACAAATACTCTAAATGGTCTATATATCTCCTGCAGCGGTTGGTATTCACTACCTATAAAACAATTTATGGAGGTGTTTTATGAGCACTGAACTAGAGGGAAAGAAAGGTATCATGGACTGGTATTTCAAGTCCAATCTGCTGATCAGGATCCTGATCGGCTTAGTACTGGGGGCGGTTGTCGGTATTATTGCCGGGCCGAGTATTGCCTGGATCAATCCCCTGGGGGATCTCTTTGTTCGCCTGCTGAAGATGATTGTCATGCCGGTAATATTATTTTCACTTGTAGTGGGTTCGGCGAGCATAAGCCCGGCCCGTTTGGGAAGGGTAGGGATTAAAATAATTATCTTCTACATGCTGACCTCAGCCTTTGCCGTGGCCGCCGGCCTGTTAGCCGGGAACATTTTTCGTCCCGGTTTGGGCATGGCCCTGGGTGGTGCGGCAGAGGCAGCAGGCAGAGAACTGGTGCGGCCATCACTTATCGATACACTGCTCAATATTGTGCCGAAAAATCCTTTCAGCGCAATAGCAGGCGGCGCAGTGCTGCCCACGATTTTCTTTGCGATTATCTTCGGCATCGGCCTTTCGTATCTCAAGATCAGCAAAAATGAAAGAATCAAGAAGGCTGGAAATGCAGTTTTTGATTTTTTTGACGGCGCAGCAGAGGTAATGTACCTGGTTGTCCGCTGGGTGCTGCAATATGCGCCTATCGGTGTATTTGCCCTTATTGCCGTTGTCTTCGGCAAACAGGGCGCCAAAGCGGTAGGCCCACTGGGAATGGTAACCCTTGCTGTTTATACAGCTTTAATTCTTCACGTGGTTGTCATTTACGGCGGCCTGCTCTCTATATTCAAGATCAATTTCTTTAAGTTCCTGGCAGGGGCAAAAGAAGCCATGCTTACCGCTTTTGTTACCAGGAGCAGCAGCGGCACCCTGCCGGTAACCATGAGGTGTGCCGAAGAAAATCTGGGAGTGTCCAGAAATATATTTTCCTTTACCCTGCCGCTGGGCGCCACCATCAATATGGACGGCACAGCCATCTATCAGGGTGTATGCGCAATTTTTATCGGCTTTGCCATCGGCATGCCTCTAAGCTTCAATCAGCAGTTAATCGTTATAATTACCGCGGTTTTAGCCTCTATTGGCACAGCAGGTGTTCCCGGCGCCGGAGCGATCATGCTTCTGCTGGTACTCGACTCTGTAGGACTGCCCGTTGAAGCGGGCACGCCGGTAGCTGCAGCTTATGCCATGATACTGGGAATAGATGCTATTCTCGATATGGGTAGAACTGCAGTCAATGTTACCGAAGACTTAGGCTGCACTACAATTGTAGCTAAAACAGAAAAAGAATTAGAGCTGGCTAAATGGAGCAAGTAAGAGCCTAACCGGCCCGACCGTTCTTAAAGAACCAGTTTATAAAAGGAGAGGGATGCTTATTTAATAGGCATCCCTCTCCTCTATTTCTATGGTTGCCGCGGCCGGCTTAATTCCTGAGCTTTTTGGCAACGTATTCAAAAAATGTTGCAAAATCCTGGCCTATGGTTTTAGCGGGATCCTTTATCGGGTTGAAGGCTCCGCCGGCAACATAGGAAGTAATCTGTCCGCCTCCCGTTCCTGTGCCCGTTGATGCGCTTGTTGTCCTGGCCTCCGCTTTTGCGATAGCCAGTTGATCAACCTGCATGAGCTGGTCGGGGGTGAGCAGATCATCCTCCAGGCTCACCAGGAGCTTTTCAGCGTAATCAGCTTCCACGCGGTCGATGGTATTCAACTCCTCCATTATCTCATAGATCTGCTCGAGCTGTGATATGGAGAGGGCAAGCTCGGGAGTTTCCTTCTCCATGGTATTGAGGTAACCGAAAAAGCGGCCCAGATCAAAAACCACTGCGGTTTTTTCCTTGGCCTCCATGATCGCGGGATCATCGGGTGAGGTTTGGGCCACGGCAGCAAAAGGCAGCACCAGCAGCAGAATGGCCGCGGCAAAAATAGTTCTTTTTATTTTCATGATTTTCTCCTTTAGTATTTGGTTTATCATTTTGTTATTCATATCTTAAGGCCTCTATGGGATCGAGCTTCGATGCCCGGTATGCGGGGTATCCCCCGAAAAAGAGGCCGGTCATTACGGCAAAACCGAAGGCCAGAAAAATTGAGTCAATAGATATTACCGAGGCCATGCCACCGAAACGGGTGGCCGCCCATGAGGCAAAGAGCCCGATAATTATTCCGAGCAATCCTCCTCCTACGGAGAGAATGATAGCTTCAGTGAGAAACTGGCTTAAAATGTCGCCTCCCTTGGCGCCCAAGGCCATACGCACTCCGATCTCCCTGGTGCGCTCGGTAACTGAGACCAGCATTATATTCATAATGCCGATACCACCGACCATCAGGCTGATCGCGGCAATTGAGCCCAGGAGCAGGGTAAAGGTAGTGGCCACGCCCTGAACGGTGGCCAGCAGATCGAGCTGATTGGCGATATAAAAATCAGCTGCATCCATATTTGGGAGTTTATGCAGCCTGAGGATCTCATCTTCAATTGCTCTCTGCACCTCCCTCATGTTGTCCAGGCTGGCTGCCTGGATATTCACCAATGCGAACTTATCCGATCCTGAGATATATCGCTGAAAAGCTGTGATTGGAATGAATATCTGGCCATCCGAGGTGGAGGAGCCCTTTTCCTCCATTATGCCTGCCACCCGGTAGCCGATGCCGTTTATCCTGATCTTCTGGCCCACAGGATCTGCGCCCGCCTCAAAGAGGTCTTTATAGACCTGGGCGCCGATTACTGCCACCGGTTTTCTGGATTTTAAATCCATATCGGTAAAAAATTCACCGTAGATCGGATGGAAGTTCCTGATGTCAGGATACTCAATACCTGTTCCCACTACAGTGGCTACGGTGTTTTTATTGGCGAATTTTACCTGTCCGGTGGTCGATGATTCCGGTGTGGCCAGGACCACTATCTCGCTGCTTAAGCCCTGGAGGAATTCCAGGTCGTCCCGGGTAATTGTGGGAACGATACTACTCGTGTTCCTGCGTACCAGGCTCGATCCCTTTGGCTGGCCTGAGTAGAGGATGAGCAGGTTTGATCCCAGTGACTGCAGGCTCCCTTCCACTGATTTCTGAGCGCCGTTTCCCAATGCCACTAAGGCAATTACCGCGGCTACCCCGATCATCACTCCCAGCGCGGTCAGAAAAGAACGCACCTTGTTGGAAATTATGCTGCGCAGGGACATGACCAGGCTCTCTCTGAATTTGAATAGTTTCATATCTGCCACTCCTCTACCGGAACATCCAGCAGGATTTTTCCGTCTCTGATCTGTACGATTCTCTTTCCCTGAGCCGCTACATCGGGATCATGGGTGACCATAATCAGGGTTACACCCTCAGCCTGCAGCTCCCGGAAAAGTTTCATAATCTGGGCCCCGGTCCTGGTGTCGAGGGCCCCGGTTGGTTCGTCTGCTAAGAGCACCTTGGGCCTGGTGGCCAGGGCGCGCGCTATGGCCACCCGCTGCCGCTGTCCCCCGGAAAGCTCATTAGTATCTTATTGCTAGATTTCTTGCTTTTCAAGCACGAAAATTCTCTCTCTTATGTTTGAAATTGCAGTTGCGGGATTATGTAGAGTTCGCGAATCTTCAAGCCCAGGCAAATGACTTCTTTTC
>JAUVWI010000042.1 GCA_030604195.1 Spirochaetales bacterium | reverse complement strand
CTTATCGTTTTCATAATTCTTGTTATCTACAGACAGTTGGACCGGAACAACCGCTCATTAGAGAAGGTAAAACGGTATTCAGATCATGTTATAAAGAATATACAGGGGTTTGTTGATGACAAAACTGCCGAACTGCGGGATATATCCATAGAACTGCAGGTTAATCTGAAAACCGGCAAAGAGATCTTGAATAAGATAAGGGGCGTTGAGCAAGGACTTAAACAGAGGGCCGGCGAGATTGACGGTATCGGGAAGCGAATATCCGACTATGACAGGGTACTTAAAGACCTTATAGAGATGACCGCCAGGGTGGAGAATAACCTGAAAGGCATTCAAAATGAATCCCGTTTTGTAGATAACGTAGGCATGCAGATAAAGGGAGCGGCAGCTAAAATAGCTGCAATTGAGAAATCTATTCCGGCAATAGAGACTAATTTTGTAGAAAGCGCCAGGCAGCATCTTAATACACTGAAAGAAGAGGCTGTGAGCGACATGCAGGACAGCGTGAATTCCATATCTGCCGAGGTAACTGATGCTGAGGAGCGGGTCAAAGACTTCTCAACTTATATTACCCGTTTAGAGGGAAGGCGCGAAGCCCTGGAGAATGAGACTATAGAGTCGCTTAAGGGTATTTTCAATAATTACGAGCTAGAGGCGCAGGGTAAGATTACCAGCCACCTGGAGAAGGTGACCATAAATTTGAATGCTATGGTTGCCGAAGCAGAAAAAAGGATCAAAAAACAGGAATTGGTAATGGCAGAAGCGGCTAAAAAAGGCCAGGCTCTGGAACATCAGATATTCATTGCACTTAAAGAAAAGATTTACAGCGATGCCCGGCAGGTAAAGGAACACTGCAAAACCCTGGAAGGTAATCTGGCGGAGGCAAGGAGCGTTGAGCAGGAGTTAAATTCCCGCATTACCGGTTTTACCGGTGATCTGGAAGAGTTTAAAGACACTTTCTCCCAAAGCATGGAAAAGATCAGCAAAGAGATGGAGGTCAGGGTGTTTGAGCAAATTGAACAGCGGCTGGGAGATTATGAAGGTGATGTTGATTACCGATTCAAAAAACTTGAAGATGTCCATGTGGATATCGAAGCCATGGAGAAGAGTCTCCGCCAGGTAATGGGAAAAATGTCTCTTGTCCTGAAAGAGGATTTCGAAGCGGCTTCCCACACGCTGGAAGAAGAGTATCAAAACGAGACAGGAAAGGCGGACGAAAGATTCAATATTTTGAAAAAGGATATGAAGGAGCTGGAAGAGGGGCTGGCGGAACTAAAATCAAGGGCATATCAGACAGTTTCTGAGCAGCTTCAAGTATTTGAAGATGATTTTTTCAAAGGTTTGAAAAAGAAAAACCTCGATATGGAAGAGCGGCTGCGGGAATGGCAGCGGAGTATGGATAGCAGGATTTCAGAGATAGCTCAAACTCAAGTATCTGAAAGAGAGGAAGCTGAAAAGACAATCCTTGATCAGTTGCGCAAGCAGTATGAGGCAAGCAAAGCAGAGATTGGCATCTGGCAGACAGAACTCAAACAGCAGCTCACTGAAGCGGAATCTGAGGTTGAAGCAAAGATCAAGAATTTTCACAGTGGATCTGAATACACCATTGAAGCTATCCGTAATTCCTTTAACAGCCAGCGTGATGACCTGGTGCTTTCAACGGAAGAGGAAAGGGCGGAATTGAAACTGTCGTTAAAGGAAATAGCGGCTGAAACCGGTAAATTGCAGAAAGAGCTGCAGCAAAAGACGGAAACCTCTATGAGTAATTTTCAGAGAGAGATGAATGTTTTTAGCGCTGATTTCAAAGGAAGCATGCGTGATCTGGGAGGTAATCTGAATGATATGGACAAAAGGCTCAAGGCTTTTACCTCTCAGACCGGAATATTTGAGCGCGCTGATACACTTAAGTTATCTTTAGAGGCGAAGATTGAGGAGATGAAGAACGAACTTAAGGATTTAAAGGAACAGCGCAAAGATATAACTGAAACACGCAATCAGCTATTGAATACAAAAAAACTGGCTGAAGATATTCAGGGCAGGATTACCAGCTTCATTTCTGAACGCAGAAGAATTGAAGATATGGATTCCAACTTTAAAAAACTCTTAACAATATCCAGTGATGTAAACTCAAGGATTGAGGCAGTGCACTCCAGCCAGGATAGCCTGCAGGAAATTCAAGCCAGAATACGAGAGCTGGAAAATCTGGAAAAAGCAATGGAAAATCGTTATGAGCGCCTCGAAAAGAAGAAGGCTATTTTAGAGGTTACCACTGAGGGAGTGGATAAGAATTTCCAGATGCTGGGAGCCCTCGAAAAGAGTTTGCAGGAATCATCTTCTGAATTGACGGTTTTAAGGCAGGAAATTGAAATCCTGTCCACTAATAAAGAGAAGGCCGATGCTGTGGTGGCTAAACTGAATAGTCTGGATGATGTGCTCACTCATCTGGATGACCGGATCAAGAAATTTGAGACTTCACGTGATTGGTTGGCGCGCACGGAAACCCGCTTTGAAAAGGTAAGCAGGGAGGCACAGGAGCAGGTTCAGCTTCTACAGAGTATATTAAAGGCGCAGGGCAGTGGGAAGGAAAATGATACGGGTGCTCCGCCTCTAAGCCAGAGAGAGACAGTAATTAAGCTGGCCCGGCATGGCTGGTCAGCCGTGGAAATCGCAAAACAGACCAAATTGAGCAGAGGTGAAGTTGAATTAATCCTTGAATTAGCGCCAAGGGGTTAGGAGATATAAAATGTCTATTACTATTGATTACAGCCGCATGGTGCCGGCTGTTGATCTGGAGAAAGTTAAAGACTATGCCGGTAAGATCGCGGCAATTGATGAGACACTCAAGAATAAACGGGCAGCAGGGCAGCTGCCTTTTTATGATCTGCCTTACCGGAATATCGCTGATATTGCAGGTTATTCGGCGGAGATTAAGGGTAGTTTTAAGAACCTGGTGGTACTGGGAATCGGCGGTTCCGCCCTGGGGCTGATTGCCCTAAATTCTTCCTTAAGGAGTCCTTACCGGGATGCCGTGCTTGATCCCGAGCTATATGTGCTGGATAATATAGACCCGGAAAGGCTGTGCCGGGTAATGGAGAAGCTTGATCCTGCTGAAACCCTGGTAAATGTGATTACCAAATCGGGAAGCACAGCGGAAACCATGGCCTCATTCCTGATATTCCGTAAGTGGTTGATCGATGGTGTTGGTAAAAATGGTTATCGGGATAGATTAGTAGTTACCACTGCCAGAGATTCAGGTTCATTGCGGCAGATCGCCGATCAAGAGGGGCTGGCCAGTTTTGAGGTACCCGAGGGTGTAGGGGGGAGATTCTCAGTGCTGACACCAGTGGGGCTGCTACCCGCCGCTTTGATCGGAATCGATATAAAGGCTCTGCTGGCCGGAGCTGCGGCTATGGATAAACGTCTTCTAAACTCCACCCTCTTAAAGAATCCCGCTTACCTGGGGGCGGTAATGCATTATCTTGCTTATCTCTCCGGCCGTTCTATTTCGGTGATGTTCGCTTATGGTGACCGGCTATTGGATCTCGCTGACTGGTATCGTCAGCTTTGGGCAGAGAGTCTGGGAAAGCGTAAAGACCTCAAAGGAAAAGTGGTAAACGTAGGGCCAACCCCGGTAAAAGCGCTGGGGGTAACTGATCAGCATTCGCAGGTTCAGCTTTATAAAGAGGGGCCCGATGACAAGGTTTACATTTTTCTAAAGGTAGAAAACTTTAAGAATACTATTGAAATTCCCGGTGCTTTTGAAAGCAACAAAGCTGTCTCCTATCTGGGAGGCCACACCATAAATGAGCTTTTCAATGCTGAAGAAAGGGCTACTGAAGTAGCTCTGGCCAAGGAAAAGAGGCCTTTGACAGCAATAAGCTTCTCAAAGGTAACTCCTGATGAAGTTGGCGAGTTTTTTTATTTTTTTGAGGTTCAGACAGTGGCTATCGGGGCTCTTTTTGGTATTGATCCCCTGGATCAGCCCGGAGTAGAGGAGGGTAAAAACTTTGCCTATGGGCTTTTAGGTCGATCCGGCTTTGAGGATAAAAAGAAGGAGTTTGCCTCTTTTACCGGTGGTGATAAATCGCTAATATTTTAGTCGTATACCTCTATATCAATTTCCCATTAAAAAAGACTTGACTGGTGCTAAACCGCCTTATTATCTTATCATAAAAGAATCCCATCGCAGTACAATGCTGGTATATGCCATCTTGGACTGCAATGGCTTTAAATTCTTACTAAACAACTGGATTTTATGCTGACACAGCATATACAGGTAAAGTGATGTCAAAACGAAAACCCAAAGATGCTGATAAGAAAGTAGCGGCGCCTGAAATGGATGAGCAGACAATAGATGTAGAAGAAAAGCAGGAAGCAGAAACTGCAGATACGCCGGCCTCCGGCATTAGTAACGACGATCATGTGGAGGAGCCGGAAATAGGAGCTGGTGAACTGCAGGAGCAAAGCCGGGAGCTGGCTGAGGAGAATAGTTGCCTTAAAGACCAGCTTCTAAGAAAGACTGCTGATTTTGAAAATTTCAGAAAGAGGATGTTAAGGGAAAAGGAAGATGGCATAAGATATGCCAATTCCGCCCTGCTTATGGATATAGTACCGATAATTGACGATTTTGAGCGAGCCATTCAGGCAGCTGCTGAAAGCGAAGATTTTCATTCCTTTCATGAAGGTGTGGCTATGATCGAGAAGCAGATGGTAAGTATTTTAGAACGAAACTGGAGTTTAAAGCGTTTCGTATCCCTGGGAGAGGAATTTGATCCGGAAAAACACCAGGCAATAGCAATGGAAGAAACGGATAAATATGAAACAGCAATAATTCTGGAGGATTATCAGAAAGGATACTACCTGCAGGACCGGGTTTTAAGGCCCTCCAAGGTTAAGGTAGCTAAACCGATTTCCCCAGGTAAGATCAGCGATAAAACCGAATCAGAAATCAAAAGGAGTGAGTAATGGGAAGAATTATTGGAATTGATCTCGGGACTACAAATTCATGTGTAGCGGTAATGGAGGGTGGAGAACCTGTTGTCATACAAAATTCTGAGGGGCAGCGTACAACTCCCTCTATAGTGGGCTTTACCCAGAAGGATGAACGCCTTGTAGGCCAGCCCGCCAAGAACCAGATGATCACCAATCCCGAAAATACAATATATTCTATTAAACGTTTTATGGGCAGGCGGTACAGAGAGGTTCCTGAAGAGATAAAGATGGTGCCTTTTGAAATTATTGATGCCGGTAATGATGTGCGTATCAATATTCGGGACAAGAAGTATAGCCCGCCCGAGATTTCCGCAGCTATACTGCAGAAAATGAAAAAAACTGCGGAGGATTACCTTGGTGAAACCGTAACCGAAGCAGTTGTCACCGTACCGGCTTATTTTAATGATGCCCAGAGACAGGCTACTAAAGACGCGGGAAAGATAGCCGGTCTTGATGTAAAAAGGATTGTAAATGAACCTACCGCCGCTTCTCTGGCCTATGGCATGGCCAAAGAAGATAAGGAAGAGAAAATCGCTGTCTATGACCTGGGCGGCGGCACCTTTGATATCTCTATCCTTGAGCTGGGTGAGGGGGTTTTTGAGGTAAAGTCTACCAATGGAGACACTCATCTGGGCGGCGACAATTTTGATCAGCGTGTTATAGACTGGCTTATAGAGAATTTCAAGAAGGATTATGGAATTGACCTCTCAAAGGATCGAATGGCCCTTCAGCGTCTTAAAGAGGCTGCTGAGAAGGCTAAAATAGAGCTTTCAGGCACCCAGTCAACCGAAATTAATCTACCCTTCATAACTGCTGATTCTTCCGGTCCAAAACATCTGCAGTATACTCTTACCAGAGCTAAATTCGAGCAGATGGTTGAAGACCTGGTGGAAAAAACCAGGGGCCCCTGCCTGACTGCATTAAAAGATGCCGGAATAGAAGCTGCAGAAATCAACGAGGTTATTCTGGTGGGTGGCCAGACCCGGATGCCCGCGGTGCAGGAACTGGTAAAGAAATTATTTGGAAAAGAGCCTCACCGGGGTGTTAATCCTGATGAGGTGGTCGCTATGGGCGCCGCCATACAGGGAGGCATTTTGGGCGGGGATGTGAAAAACATTCTGCTGCTGGATGTAACACCCCTTTCTTTAGGTATTGAAACCCTGGGATCTGTTTTTACCAGATTGATTGAACGGAATACAACCATACCAACACGCAAGAGCCAGATATTCTCCACCGCGGCTGATAGTCAAACTGCAGTCTCGATTAATGTGCTCCAGGGAGAAAGGGAAATGGCAGCTCAGAACCGGACCCTGGGCCGTTTCGATCTGGTCGGCATACCGCCGGCGCCGCGCGGCGTTCCTCAGATAGAAGTTGCCTTTGATATCGATGCAAATGGGATTGTGCATGTGTCGGCCAAGGACCTGGGAACGGGCAAAGAACAGAAGATACGCATAGAGTCTTCTTCCGGGCTTTCTGAGGAAGAGATCAAGAAAATGGTAAAAGATGCGGAAATCCATGCTGCTGAGGATAAGAAAGAAAAAGAAAAAGCGGAAGTGCGCAATGAAGCGGATAATTTGATATATACCACGGAAAAATCTCTTAAGGATTATGGCGATAAAATAGGCGCCGAAGAGCGTAAGAAAATTGAAGATGCAGCAGCTGAATTAAAAAAGAGTATGGAAGCTGATGATAGCGAGCAGATGAAGAGTAAGGTTGAGGCCCTCAAGCAAGCAGCCTATAAGCTGGCTGAAGAGGTTTATAAGAGTACTCAGCCACAGGGTGAAGCGGGGGGCTCTGGCTCTGCTGCTCCGGGCGCGGATGGCGAGGAAAATCAATCTACCGGTACGGAAGCTGGAGCTGCTGATAAGGCTGATAATATTGAGGATGTGGATTACGAGGTTGTAGACGAAGATACAAAGGGTAACTAAATCTAAGTGAAAAGGGACTATTATGAAATCCTTGGGGTGCAGCGGACTGCAGCCAGGGATGAGATCAAAAAAGCTTACCGGCGTCTCGCTGTGAAGTACCATCCTGACCGTAATCAGGGAAACAAAGAGGCTGAAGATAAGTTTAAAGAAGCCACTGAGGCCTATGAGGTTCTTGCGGATGATAAGAAGCGTCATGCCTATGATCAATTCGGGTTTGCAGGTGTGGAAAGTATGGGCGGGCCTGCTCCCCAGGATTTTTCCACAATATTTCAGGGCTTTGAAGATATCTTTGGCGACTTTTCCGGTTTTTTCGATTCCTTTTTGGGGGGCTCCGCGAGGAGAGGTGGCCGCAGCAACTACAGGTCCAGCCGCCGGGGTGCGGATTTGCGTTATGATCTGAAAATCACCCTGGTTGAAGCGGTATTCGGCGCTAAAAAAGAGCTTTTCTTTAATCACAATGAAAACTGTACCGAGTGCAATGGCAGCGGCGCTGATCAGGGAACCGGTAAAAAAGTATGTCCGACCTGCGGGGGCAGCGGCCAGGTAAGGCGTAGTTCCGGTTTCTTTTCAATTGCCTCGGCCTGTCCGACCTGTGGCGGTATTGGGGAAATTATAGAAAAACCGTGCCGGGTATGCGGCGGACAGGGGCTTGTAACAAAGAAACGTAAAATCAAGGTTACTATACCTGCCGGCATAACCAGCGGTAAAAGAATACATATAGCCGGGCAGGGTGATGGTGCTATAGATGGAGGTTCCCCTGGAGATCTCTATGTATATATTCAAGTTTCAGCTCACGAGTATTTCGAACGTGATGGAAACGATCTATACTGTGCAATCCCGGTTTCAATAAGCCAGGCTTCCCTGGGTGCTGATATTCTGGTTGCCATGCTGGAAAACGGCAGGAAAGTCAGGGTAAAAGTACCGCCTGGCACTCAGAATGGTAAAATGCTGCGGCTGCGCAATGAGGGTATAACGACACTGAATAATCCTAACAGAAAAGGTGATCTTTACATAAGAATACAGGTTCAGACCCCGACTAAGATGTCAGCCAGAGCCAGGGCGCTTTTAAAAGAGTTTGCTGAAATTTCAGGAGAGGAATCCAGCCCGAAGCCTATCAGGTTGTCTGATCTTAAGTAGTAATGTAGCGTATAATATGCTACATATACCGAAAACAGATGGTTGATACTATCAAATGGGCACAGGTTTCTCTTGCCGCTGTTGTTATAGCGCAAATACTGCTGCTGGTTCTGCGGTATCCCCATAAGAGAAGGAAGCGGGAGTACTTCTGGTTCTCATTCCTGTTATTCTTAATCCTGTTACGTACACTCTTTCTTTACAATAACGGTATTGCGGGAGCAGCTTCGTTCATTCTACTCTGGGCCGGCGGCAGCTATCTGTCTGAGATATCAAATCAGAAAAACTGTCTGAACTGGCACCTGGCAATGTTCTGCCTTTTAATAATTTATCTATTGGCAGCCTTTCTCGGTTTTGCAGGAAGTATGCCTTTTTATGCTTTATTTATATTTCTTATTCTTCTGACATCATTGTACCCGGTGGGGTTGTTGTATGATTATTTCAAGAGCACCCATTCGGCAGTTTTTATTTACTTCCTGCTGATTACTGTTTTCTGGCTTTTAGGCGCCGGATATGATTTTTTCAGTCCTGTCATGTTTTTTCCTAATCTGGAGATTGCTCTGTGGATTTCATTCCTTTTTATAATCGGCAGCGGCTATCTGCTGGCCCAGGAGGGTTACCTGAGGCATTACGGCTGGCAGACCACTTATGCCCGTTTGGATTTGCAGGAGAAAAGAATGAAGAACACCTATTCGCGCTTGATTCATACCGAGAATGCTCTTTTTCTACAGGACAGATTGATAGCCTCTGGCTTTCTGGCTGCCGGCACCGCCCATGAGTTTAAAAATATACTCTCTTCACTCAAGGTTACGGCTGAGCATGCTTTGGCCAGTGATAATATCATGGTAAAGCAGAGATCTTTACAGGTTATATTGGAGCAGTTGGAAATGGGTAGAAGGGAGGTCAGTGACTTCCTTGATAAGCTGGTACAGGAAGGAAGAGGGGAGCCGGAATTGGTTAACCTGAAGGAGGATCTCAGATATATACTTGGACTGGTTAGAGCTACTTACCGCAGGGAGGGAATAAGGGTTGTTAATGAGATCAGTGGTGGTCTGGCGGTTATTATACGTAAAGGTGAGCTGGAGCAGGTTTTGCTGAATCTCATTCGCAACTCAGTAGCCAGTCTGAGAAAGAAAGAGAAAAAGGACCCGCTGCTGATCAGGATCAAAGCTGCCAGATCAGATGGTGAAGTTTCGCTCGATGTTATTGACAATGGCTCCACCATTACCCCTGAGCTGAGCGCTGCTATTTTTAAAAAAAATACCGGCTTTGGTCTCTATATTTCCAGAATGCTGATTGAGCGGAATGGCGGCCATTTGGAATATATCCCCCTGGAAGAGGGGAGCTGTTTTCGGATTATTCTTCCGCTTTCGTGAGTGAAGTTATGCTATTACCTTCGAAATCTTGCACCTTAAGCGCAAGAAATCATCAAGTCAGCGACCGAAGGAAGTCCTGTGGACGCTCGAATATTTTGAGTTGGACTTCTGCATAACCGGAAATAAAAATTCCTTTAGCCTGAATATTTCCCGTTTAGAAGGAAGGTCATATTTGCCCCCGAAGAAGAAAAAATTATAAACTTAAACCTTGACTTAAAGTTGATGTTTTGCTATCTTAAATATAAAGTTAAACTATAGGATTAGATTAAGGATAAAACGATGGAAGATAAATATTACACAATCGGCCAGATACTTAAGTTATTAAAACCTGAATTCTCTGAGCTCTCCTCCAGTAGCCTTCGTTTTCTGGAAAAAGAGGGGCTGCTTCATCCGCAGCGTACTCAGGGAGGCCACAGGCTTTACAAAGAGGATGACATCGCCCGGATCCGCCTTATCAAACGCCTTCAGTTTCAGCGCTATTACCCTCTGGAAGTGATACGCCATTTACTGGTCAAGCTTGAACGGGCGAAAGATGTGGAGGCAGAGATGGTTTTCCTGGAATCGATCTATTCCCCCGTTTCCTATGATCCCAATTTTACACCGCTTAGCAGGAAGCAGCTGGCAGTTAGTACGGGTCTCTCGCCCTCTGAGATTGATCGACTAGAAGGAATAGGGTTGCTCTTTCCCTATAGGAATGGTAATGGGCGCCAGCTTTTTGATGAAGATGATTTGAAAATAGCCGAATTAGTAGCGCGGGAACTACGCCTCGGAGCTGAACTGAAAGATTTCGTTCCGTACGCAAAGGCGGTGCAAGCCCTGGTAAAAGAGGAAATAAACTTGTTCCAAAAGCTGGCCGGTGAAGAACAGCTGCCGATGGAGCGCTCGCGACAACTCAAGGAAGACGCTGACTTACTGATGCCTCTGCTCCGATCTAAGCTCATTCGCCGATTAATGGTCCAAAGGAGGTAAGATAATGTCTGAAGAGGAAAAGATAACCCGTCGTCAAGTGCTCAAAATATTAGGAGGCATGGCAGTCCTGAGCGCTGTACCCGTTGCTTTGTCCTGGTCGTCTACCTTCACGGGGAAGGTAGTACGTCCACCAGGCGCCTTGCGAGAAGACCTCTTCCTGCAGCGATGCACTCGTTGCGGCAAGTGTGCAACGGTATGCCCCACAGGAGGCATCGTTCTGGCCGGTCTGTCTTCCGGTTGGCGGTTGGAGGGAACGCCCGTTGTTGTAGGTATGTGCCAGATGTTGAAATGCTCGAGATGCAGTGAAGTCTGCCCCACTGGTGCTTTGATCCCTTTTGACCGGAACTCGGTCGACATCGGATCGGCAGATATTGACCGCTCTAAATGCGTTGCCTGGTCCGATTCCAAGCCGGAAGGGAAAACCAGGGCCTGCCTGCTTTGCCAGGAGGTTTGCCCTGTACCCGGGACAGTCAACTACATAGATACAGAGAAGTGTATCGGTTGTGGAATATGCAAGTATGCCTGTCCGGTGATGTGTATCACCGTCACACCGGACAAAGCGCAGAGGTGGTAATTATGAAATCGACTCCAAATCTTCAAATGATAAAATCCCAGTCCCTTGATCTGGTTAAGAGGGAAAGGCGAGAGTCCAAGATAAGGAGATGGAGGAGAGTGGTACAACTGATGTCTCTGTTTCTGTTTGTCGTATTGGGCGGGGTGCTGGGTGTCGTCGTCGTCGGAGGGTGGCCCATCGGGGAGCCTTTCGGTATGTTGCAGGTCGCCCTGGCAGCGCGTAGGTTCACCCTTGGCATGATAGTGTCGGTGGCCGCCCTTCTGGTGGCCGGTATATTGCTGGGCCGCTTTATATGCGGCTGGTTGTGTCCTTTCGGCAATCTGATCGAGTTCATCGGCGGCATGAATAGACGCAAGATAAAAGTGCCCGGGATTGTGCGAAAGGCCTGCTGGCTAAAGCACAGTATGCTTGGAGCTACCGTGGTGTCCAGTATAGTTATCGGGGCCCCTGCTTTCTGCCTGGTCTGCCCTGCGCGAGGCGCTTGCGGCTTTGCCAGCGGCAACGCAGTGGGGGTAATGCCCACGGCCATGCTGGGCTTTGTATTGCTGACTTCAACTGTTAATAATAGTCGTTTTTGGTGCCGCTACCTGTGCCCCCTGGGCTCGCTGTTTTCTATTCTAGGCCGCTTCAGTCCCATCCGACTGATCAGGAAAGAAGGCTGTAACGACTGCGGATTGTGTGAAGTAGATTGCCCAATAGGACTGACTGCGAAGGACATGGAGAGCAGGCATCCGGATTGCCTTGTGTGCGGTGAGTGCGTTGGCAGTTGTCCTAAAGGATTGCTGCGTATTGGAGTGAGAAAATGAGCGGAAAAAAAGGAAAAACCGGGTCGGGATTATCAAGACGGAATTTCATCAAGGGCTTCTTCGCCCTGGGAACGGTATCTTACTTACGGCTGTCGGGCTGGCTGCCTAACTTGTTTCACGGCCGACAGGGAGAGCTGCCTGCTGTCACTCGGGCGGCTAAGCCGCGCCTGTAAGCAATCCCATGGTCAGCGTCCTGAAGACCGATGGGAATGTATATCAGATGGGAAATCAGGAGGTGTACGAACTGGTCGGAAGGGCGGTATCCGGGACGGAGGGTTTCAAGTTCCAGGAAGGGGACACGGTTTTAATTAAGCCTAACATGGCCTTCCCTGGTTCCTGGGAAACAGGCGCTATCAGCGACCCGCGCCTGGTGCAGGCGGTGATCAGGTTGGTGAGGGAGCGGGGAGCCGGACGAATCCTGGTGGCCGACAGCTCGGTCGTGGGCACGAATACAGAAGAAGTATATTCTGTATCGGGAGTTCGGGCTGCCTCTGAAGCAGCGGGAGCAGAAGTGATCGATCTGCGCGGTGGTGACTTCGTTCCGGTGCGTTTGCCCGTAGGTGGGCTTATTCAGTCGATACGCATAGCTCGGCCTGTCTTCGAGGCCGACTATATCATCAGTCTGCCAGTGCTTAAAGAGCACGCCGCGACTCTGGTTACACTAAGCCTTAAAAATATGAAAGGCACAATGCACGATGACGACAAGCGACGTTTCCACGCCCTGGGGCTGCACAAGGGAATTTCCGAGCTGAATGTGATCTTCCGACCTGATTACGTCGTTCTAGATGGCCTTATCGGGATGGTGGGGCCGGGCTGCCCCGGTTTCGGCACACCCAAAGCCTTTGGCTTGGTGATGGTTGCAAATGACGCCCTATCCATAGACACCGTGGCCGCCACTTTCCTGAACGTCGATCCCCGCCGTGTTGAGCACATGGGCCTGGCCGAACAATACGGCGTAGGCACCATGGATCTGCGGAAGGTGGAATTGCACCTGGAGAACGTAGAGCCGCCGGCTCTTCTAAGAGATTTGATTAAAGGTGGTGTCGTGTGAAAACCGTGGCAAGATTCATCGGACGTACTCTATTCAGAACTTATGTTGGCCTGTTTGTTTTTTTGATCGCTTTTTCCTATCCCGGCAATGGAATGGGACCACTGAAAGCATTGTTTCAGACAAACTCGCCGGGGCTGTTTCTATTGGGCCTGGGAATTCTGCTGGCCCTACCTGCTGCAGGGCTGAGTATGACACGCGGCCGGTTGGGTAGGTATCTGCGTCGCAAGCTGAGTTTAAGGGCGCTGGGTTGGACCACGCTGGTCATAGGTATGCTTTTCTTCTTGATGGCGACGGCTGTACCCATTGTTGACTTTCAATATTCACTGTTTTCTTTGCTCGTGGGACTTGGTCTATTGGTAATCGGGGAGCCGGAACTGAGAAAAGAAAAAAGGTGATTTAAAATGCAACTGGTATTGCCTGAAACCAATAAGGAGAGAATCCATGTTATCCGCTAAAAACAGGAGTCTGGGTGAAATGCCTTTTCTGGATCATATAAGAGAATTACGGAAAAGGATCATCATCTCTCTTTACGCTCTATTGATTGCTGTAGCCCTTTCATTTGTTTTTTATAATATTGTCATCTCTATTTTATTTGGGCCTTTAAAAACAATACAACAGCTGATTGGGGAAGAAGAATTTTTGTTTGTTCATACAATCTTCGAGGGCTTTATCCTCAGAATGAAAATATCGATAATTGCCGGTATCATACTGTCACTTCCGGTTCATCTCTATAATATTTTAAAGTATGTTTTCCCAGGGCTTAAAGAAAATGAAAAAACCGTGATTTTCAGTTCTCTTTCTGCAAGTTTTGTCCTGGGTGTTTTTGCCTTTTTTTACAGCTATTTTAAGATTATTCCTATGTCCGTGAGTTTTTTGACTAGTTATGGATTTATACCTGCAAATGTGGGACTCTTATTGAATTACGGAAAGAGTATATTCTATATCTTTCAGTTTTTATTAATTTCCCTGCTGCTCTTTCAGCTACCTATTGTCTTTATAGTACTTATGACCATGAATATCCTCAAACGGAAAACGCTTTTGCGCTTGAGTCGTTATATTATGGTTGTGATATTTATTTTATCAGCAATCATGACCCCGCCGGACTTCATTTCCCAGGTAAGTCTTGCACTGCCTCTGATTGTCCTGTTTTTCTTAACCATCGGGATAGCAAAGGCACTCAGGATCGGAGAGAGTTAATGTTCGGAATCGGCTTATGGGAGATAGTTGTGATATTCCTTGCAATTATTATATTTATCAATCCAAAGGATTTACCGGGCTTTTTTTTCAAGGTCGGAAAAGGATTCAAACAGCTGCGGGATATAAATAAAACTATAATGCATGAATTGAATGAAGTTGGAAGGGAAATCAAATATCCGGCTTCAGAAAAGATTGGAGAGACAAAAATGGGGATAAAAATGCCTCCAGGAGAATTTCCGAAAGAAATTGATAGAAAGGAGAAATGATGTCCTATTGGATAATATGAAAATACAGGGACATGCAGGCAGTAGCATTGGATGCTGCACTGGCTGATGAAAAATCAGCCGGATTATGAGCTTGTTTATCAAGCTTGTGATTGATTTTTATAGGAGTAAAATAATGATAGGATCGACAGAAGTAATTATCATAGCAATTGTCATTCTGGTGCTATTTGGATCTGCCGCCCTCCCCAAATTTGCCAGGTCACTGGGAAAGGCAAAAAAGGAGTTTGAGAAAGGAATAAAAGAGGAAGAAAAAGGGTAGGGAGATCGCATGAATCGACATTTGGACCCATAATTTTTAAGAGAATACTTTCAGGGAAACCCGATTACATTTGCCAAGAATTAAGTAATATCCAATCTTTTTGGTGGTACTCCAAGAATGAGTAGGGAAATGGTCACAGGTTTTATATCAAATCTGAATATCGATACCTCAAAAGCAATACGCGAGTTAGGGTATGAACCAAAAGTCGGTCTAGAAGAAGGATTGAGAACAACTCTTAAATGGTATAAAAAGAATGGATATTTGTAGATATGTGGTAGCCGCAACACAAATTGGATCTCTTAAGTTTTTAGCTAGAGCACTCCCTTGTTGTTGGTAGTGTGTTTATCCAAAACCAAGAACAAATCTTACTCCATTTTCAACTTCACGGAGGAGACTTCTGTTCAATTTTCCGATTCTTTCTATTAATCGTGTCTTATCAATAACACTGATTTGTGAAACATTGAGCACTGAATCTCGAGAGAGTTTTGACTCTTCTTTTTTAATATAAACATTTCCTGGAGCTTCAATTAGATCTAAATTCGTTGTTAAGGGCAAAACTATGATGGTCTGTATTTTGCTTCTATTAAAAGAATCATCCTGAATTATTAGAGTTGGTCTTTTAAAACCTTGTTCTGAACCGTAAGGAATTCCCAGATCAGTCCACCAGAGTTCACCACGCATCATATTGAGTGGCCTTCCTGAGGGTATCAAGCCCAATCTCAGATAACTTAGAATCTGGAATAGCTGAAGAATAAACCATGTTCAATTTTTCTGTAATATTTTCTTTTTGGTGATTCTTAATGAATTCCTCAAGAGCTCTTGCAAATAACTGACTTCTGGGGATTCCTAATTGTTGTGCTGTTCTTTCTGCTGTATCAAACAATACATCCGGTATAGAAATAGCTGTTTTCATAATAACAGTATAACTCTGGTATTACTATTTGTCAAGAGGCAGTTGCGAAACCATGGAGATAATCTTTTTTGATCTTCCTGATATCCGGTGTAGCCGGAAAACCGGAAACCTTGCCTTGCTAACCGGCTGTAAAACCGGTATAATAAATGAAAGAAATGAAAGTTTTTGCTATCAATCCAGGCTCCACATCGACCAAGACGGCGATGTATTCCCAAAGCGGTGAAATATTCAGAAAAGAGATCAGCCATGACGCTCAGTCTCTGCTCCCTTTTAAGACTATAGCCAGCCAGTTGGACTTCAGGGAAAAGGCCGTGCTTAATGCTTTGAAGGAAAGCGAAGTTACTTTAACCCAGCTCAATGCTGTAGTGGGCCGCGGCGGCCTGCTGAAGCCTGTGGCCGGCGGGGTCTACCAGGTAAATGAACAGATGAAGGCGGATCTTCGCTCAGCACGCTATGGAAGTCATGCCTCAAATCTGGGGGCGCTTCTGGCAGATGATATTGCCGGAAAAGCCGGGGTAAAGGCATTTATTGTTGACCCGATAGTAGTGGATGAATTCTCAGCCCTGGCGCGCTACTCAGGTATTCCTGAAATATCGCGAAAATCTATTTTTCATGCTTTGAATCACAAGGCCACCGCCCGGAAGGCGGCGCGTAAGCTGAATAAGGAATATGATGCGTGTAATTTAATCGTGGTTCACCTTGGAGGGGGTATTTCGGTAGGCATACATGAAAAAGGCAAGGTGGTGGATGTAAATAATGCTCTCGATGGTGACGGTCCCTTTGCCATTGAGCGGGCTGGAACCCTGCCTGCCGGCGACTGGATGCGTTTTTCGCTTTCTCATGGTTACGACCAGCCCTTTTTACAGAGCCGGCTCACCGGGAAGGGCGGGATAGTTGCCTACCTGGGCACAAACGATGGCCGTAAAATTGAATCAGCGATCAATAATTATTTAAGCGGCACAACAGTTGAAAGTAATCTGGATGGCAAGAAATGTCTGGAAGTGATCAGGGCAATGTGTTACCAGATAGCCAGGGAGATCTGTTCTCTGGCCGCGGTTGTTTCCGGAAAAGTAGATGGTATTGTTCTAACGGGCGGTCTTGCCCGCGATAAGCGGGTTGTTGAGGAAATCAGCGGCCGGGTTTCCTTCCTGGCGCCGGTATTGTTGTTTCCCGGTGAAAACGAACTGGAATCCCTGGCTGTTTCCGTAATTGAGGCCCTTTCTGGGAAACAGGATATCAGGGAATACAGCTGACCGGTTTCGTGCTGTGGCAGTCGAAGATTGCGGTGTTATAAGCTTTAAATTTTATGCATTCTCCTGTCGAAAAGAGAGAAGTATCTCTATAAAAAGGAGAAGATTTTCATGCGGATCCTACTTACCTGCCTCTTTATTTTCCTGATCTCTGAAGCCGGGGCCGTACCCTCTTTAACATCGGATGCTAATGAAGACGGCTTTCCCGACCAGTGGTATGAGCTGACAGATGGGCAGGTAACCGCCCTTAAGGTTGACCGAAATTATGACGGTCGGGTTGATTGCGTGGTGAAATATAGCAAAAAGGGTAAGGTAACCTACGAAGAGTATGATTACAATTATGACGGCTTGATGGATGATTATTATTTTTATGATGATGGCCGGCTCATCCGCCAGGAGATAGATACAAATTTTGATGAAAAAGTGGATGTCTGGGTCTATTTATTTGATGGCATCTATATTGAGAAGCTTGAGCAGGATTCTGATTTTGACGGGCAGATTGATCTGGTACAGGAATATGGCCGCTGATTAATGGTTAAATGATGGTTATCTACAAGTTTCATTCCATCGAGGAATATTTAAAAAATGGAGATATTCAGGGCACCCTGCTGCTATCTGAAGAAACTCACAGGAATCAACAGCTCATTTCCCTGGCTGAAAGCGCAGATGTCAGGGTACGGCACATTAGCAGGGCGGAGCTCAATAGAATTTGCGGGGGTAAAAAACATCGGGGTGCGGCCTTAGAAATTGACAGCCTGTCGATTGTTGCCTCCGGGCAAAAGGAGCAGAGGGGCGGACAGAAGAAAAGATTCAGTGAGTATCTGGATGAATTGGGTGAGGAAAGAACACTTATACTCTTTCTTGACAATATTACTGATTCTGGAAATCTGGGCGCAATTATACGTTCAGCTGATCAGTTCGGGGTCAAGCTGGTTGTAATTCCCAGACGCAAAGCGGCAGGTGAAACTGAAACGCTTATCAGGACCTCTTCCGGTGCATCAGCCTATGTGACAATTGTAGAGGTGGCCAATCTGGTGCAGGCAATCAAAGAGTGCCGTAAATATGGTTTCTGGATCTATGGCGCGGATCTGGCCGCCGAACTTTTGCCTGATATTGTCTTTCCGGATAAGAGCGGCCTGGTTCTTGGCAGCGAGGGTAGTGGTTTGAGCAGGTTGGTAAAAGAGACTTGTGATTACCTGGTGTCAATACCTGCTGCCGGTCATGTGGATTCTTTTAATGTTTCTGTTGCCGCCGGTATATTAATGTACGAAATAAGGCGGCAGCAGGGCTTCTATTCCTCATGAAGCTTAACGGCCTGGTGAATAACGGTAAAATGGCTGATTATATTAACAAAACGTTTGATATCATCATATCCATCTACCAGCTCTTTTAAGAACTCGCGGTTATTGATACCTCTGATCACCTTTATATTGGTTACTTCAATTGGAGAACTCTGTTTGGCATCTACCAGTATCCTGTAGAGATGATTACCCAGGTTGAATAATAGATTGGCTCCCTCGCTGAGCAAACTGCCTGCCCGGAAATCAATTGTTTCCACCAGCTTATTAAGTGCGGCAGATACCGGTTTCCCATTATTGTGATTATCAAGGTATTTATTTATGTTAGTGACTGTAATATGGCCGCTGCCGCTTAAATCTTCTTCAAACTGGCTGATCTTATCAATCAAAGCATCAGAACCGTGGAAGGTACTGGAAAAGGTGGTCTCAAAGAGCTTATCTTCAAAATAACCTTCCACTACAAGTTTTTTCAGGGCCTCTCTTAAGTTATTCTGAAACCTGGCATGTAGAAAACTTTTCAGGATGCATATTGGTTTTACATGAGAAAAAGAGAGAAAATCGTTATCCGCCAGGGTCTGTGCCAGATGTGAGTTATACCCTTTAAGTTCGAGGAGATCAGCATCGTGGAAAAGCTCTTTGAGTTCATGGGCAACAGTCTTCTCTCTTTCCTCCAGGAGTATGCGTTCTTTTGCCATCTTGTACCGATTAGCGAGCCGCTCCATATAGGACTGCAGATGTGGTTTTATTACCTTCTCGCTCTTTGGGTTGAGATAGGGGTCTTTATTAATTGCTCTTATCAGGTTAAGGAGGATTTGCGGAGAGATAGATTGCTTAGAGAGTTTATCAAGCCTGACTAAGAGTTGCCTGGTCGCAGCAATAGACTTCGGAGCCCTCTCTCTTTCCAACCTTTTCAACAGATTAGTGAAGTTCCTTTCTACTCCTTTAGTCAGATCAATTCCGGCCAATATAAAGAAGAGATCCAAAAGTTCCGTTATGGCTTCCTCGCCGGTAACCGGTGAAGCGGAGATCATATTACTGGGGTCCTTCCTGTCAAATTTAGAGTCAAACAGGGAAAGGATCTTGCTGTAATTAAATGTGCCCAGGTTGTGAAGCTGTTCCAGTTGAGCTATCTCTTCATTTATATGAATAAATTCCTCACCGGAAAAGCGCGCCATAAACACCTTGAACTCTTCATCCAGCTTTTTTAATTCCTCTTTTAGCGAAGCGGCTCTGGTAATGCGGGCCTTTATCTGATCATAAGAAAAAGTAGCAATTTTCCGGCTTTCATTTTCGGGAAGGCGGGCCTGCAGTAAGAAATCCCGGTATCTCTCTGCCAGCCGGTTATCCTGGTTATAAGCAGTTCTCTCTAAAATAGCGGCGAGCTGTTTGCTCAGGCGCCACAGAAGCAATATATAAGAGGCAAAGGCCGGCAGGAGTTGGCCTGTTGAAGCCTTGAAATAAGGCGGATTAAGGAGCCTGAGGCTCGAATTAATCTCTCTTAAATCTCTTTTTTTTTCAGCTTCTTTCAGATCGCTGCTGAAAAAGGTGCGTATTAAATCCAATAATGTGTCTAAAAGGTTAGCCATGGCGACTATTTAAGTATATTTAATATGTAATTTCTCTTCAAGCAGATAATATTTTATCAGTTTTTCATAATCGGAAATATGCTTCGCATGAACAGCTCTGCTGCGGAACTGTGCTGAAGCAGGAAGTCCCCTTGTATAGGCGCAGAAGTGCTTCCTCATTTCTCTGCAGGCAATTTTTTCCCCCTTAAACTCTGCTGCTCTATGGAGATGAAGCATAACTGTATCCAGCCTTTGCCTGGCTTGAAGCGGCTCAGGCCGGGGAGCTTCTCCCTTGAATAGTATAGAGGTTTGTTTGAAGATGAAGGGATTGCCTATAGCGCCCCGGGCAAACATGACACCATCGCAGCCGGTTGTTTCTATCATTGTCAGGGCATCTTCTGCAGAATGGAGGTCTCCAGATCCGATAACCGGCACGGTAACAGATTTTTTAAGTTCCGCCAGGTGTTCCAAAGAAGCCTTTCCGGTAAAGCCTTGAGATTTTGTCCTGGGGTGGAGAGTAATCATAACAGCGCCGCCATCTATTGCCATTTGCGCTGATCTCAAGTAATTGATACTGGTCGAGTCCCATCCTGACCGCAGTTTTACTGAAAGAGGTACGGCGATTTCCTGCCTGATAGCGGTTATGATCTCTTTTATCTTTTCCGGTTCTTTCAGCAAAGCTGCGCCGCTTCCGGATTTAAGGATCTTTGGCACCGAACAACCGCAATTTAAATCTATAAGCGCAGGTTTTAAAGGAATTAAGGCTGCTGCTGCCCTGCGGGCTGAATTCGGGTTGGCGGCGAATAACTGGATGCATAGCAGTTTTTCATTAGGGGCCCGTGTTAACAATTCTTTAGTCTTGCAGCTTCCTCTGGCCAGAGCCTCAGCGGAAACCATCTCGGTGAAGCAGAGATCGGCGCCAAAATCGTGACAGATGGAGCGGAAAGCAGCGTCGGAATAACCGGCTATGGGTGCTAAAAAAATATTTCCCGGAATAATGCAGCCGGGCAGATTTATTTGCCTTTTGGCAGACATCCGCTCTTATTTGGCGGTCAAGCCAAAAAAGGTTAAGCTGTTATTGTAGAGTATTCCGGCGAGCTCTTCGAAGTCCATACCCCTTAGCTCGGCGATAAATTTAGCCGATTCCACCAGGTAGGATGGACGGTTTCTTTTGCCCCGATATGCCGAGGGTACCATGAATGGCGCCTCAGATTCGATAAGTATCCGGTCAAGGGGTATCTGCCGGGCAGTTTCATGCAAATTTCTGGCGTTTCTGTAGGTAACATTACCTGCGAAAGAGATGTACAGGTTGAGTTCTAAAGCTTTCTGCGCATATTCATAATCTTCCGAGTAACAATGTAATACACCGCCGCGTTCCGGAAGTCTTTCCTTCAGTATTTCCAGAACGTCCTTTCCCGCTTCACGGTTATGAATAATTACAGGCATATGCTTTTTTGCAGCCAAATCCAGCTGGTTGATAAATAATTCTACCTGAGAGTCGCGATCCCCAAATTTGCGGTAATAATCCAGACCTATTTCCCCAATCGCGACTACACGATCCATTTGAGTGCCTTCTTTAATTTTAACTTCCCAATCATCGCCCGGATGCAAAACTTCTGAAGGAGAAACGCCGATACTATGATAGACATGGCTTTCGGTTTTCAGATTATCGTAGATTTGATAAAAATCTCGCAGGTTATTGCATATGCTGACTATCTCGCTGACACCTTCCTGCTTAGCTTCCTGGATTATAATAAGCTGCTCAATAGGGTCTTCGGTTATCAACCCGATGTGGGCATGGGTATCAAAAAATTGCATACTTCACCTGTTAATTTTCAAATTTGGGATTTTATACATTAGAGTAACATGAATGCTTTTGTATAGTCAATAATCTATTTGACAAATAATATTGATAATGGTAATGTCAATGTCAAAGTAATAGCTGTTTCTCAGGAGCAAAGATTGTCGCCGGTTAATCAATATAAAAGGGTTGAAGATGAATTTATAGATCGTGCAGGGAAAAAATTCAGGAAAGCCTGGGATGGTCTATTAAGTTCCTTTAAGTTGGTAATCCAAAAAGGGAAACAGCGTTTTACTGTGATGTTTATTCCTCACTCAGAAAAGAGGATCTTTAATTTTCAAATATCCGTTTTCACACTTATCTTTCTTTTTTTTATTCTATCTGTTCTGGTACTCTCATTTTTCGGTCTATCCACTCACTTCAGCAGTACCAATAAACGAATCGTTGAAGTGACTGAGAACCTATTTAAAAGCGAAACCTCTTTAGAGAGCTTTAAAGATGAGATTGTGAGTTTGCGTAAGGTGATCAACAATTTCAAGGTAAAGATGGATGATGTGCTGGATGTAGTAGGCACGGAGGGTGCAAAGAATTTTTTGGAGAAAGGTGTGGGCGGCAATCTTTCTTCTTTTGTCACCATGGATGATTTCCAGGAGGGGTCTTTGCGGGATCTGGGAGATCTCAGGAGCTTGCGGACTTATCTGGATAATACCATCGAGCCCTTAATTGAGATTGAGCAGGTTCTAATAGCTCAGAGAGAACTGCTGGTTGATATCCCAACTCTCTGGCCGCTTAAAGGCGTAAGAGGGAATATTACCAATAATTTTGGTCCTGCCAAACATCCCTTCACCGGCCGCTGGTATCTCCATAAGGGAATCGATATTGCCTGGGGGTACGGTGTGCCGATTGTTGCCACTGCCAATGGCAAGGTGCAGAGGGTTGATTTTGAATCCATGGGTCTGGGTAACAATATGGTGATCCGCCATAAGTACGGATTCTATACGCGCTATGGCCATTTAGATAAGTCGATTGTTGAGAAGGGGCAAGAGGTTCGCAGGGGACAGATTATCGGCTATATGGGCAGTACCGGACTTTCTACCGGCCCTCACCTGCATTATGAGGTAAGGATCGGAACCAGTGTTGTTGATCCCCTGCAATTTTTAGCTATTAAAAGTCCGTTAATAAAAAAATCGATTACTAGTGCCAGGTAGTTAGTATGTTAAACGGTAACCAGGTTCCTGAAGGTTCCTTTATTAATTCCATTATAGGTGAAGGCACCCGATTTAAGGGTGAATTTGATCTAAATGGGCTGCTGCGTGTGGATGGTGATTTCTGCGGAACTATAAGGACTAAGGGGAAGGTATTAATAGGAAAAAACGGACGCGCTGAATGCACAATATATGCAGGCACTGTAGTTGTCGGCGGTGTTGTCCGGGGAAATATATTTGCCAATGAGAAGGTTATAATCCTTTCTACCGGTATAATGCTGGGAAATATACAGACACCTCGTTTTATCGTAGAGGAGGGTGTTGTCTTTAACGGCAATTGTAAAGTGCAGGAATCTATAAAGGTGGCAAAGTTAAAAAACTTTTCAGAAAAACGAGAGAGTCCTGTAGAAATCCTGCCCATGATAACCATAGCTCCGAAACATCCCCAACCTGTCAGTTAATAGAAGCTATAGTAGATATGGATAGAATTGATCCGCTGACAGGATTTTTCCCCTTCAGGAAACCTGAAAAGAAAAAAGCGAAAGAGAGAGCAGAGCTGCTTAAATTTTCTGCTAAGCTCGAATCTATACAGCAGGAAGAAGAGTTTGCCGCTGAACTGGATGGAGATGAAGAGTATAAAGGGAACCTGGAAGAACGGCTGGATAGAGTGCATGAACAGGGTGAGCGGTTGAAAGAGCTGCCAAGTGTAGAGACTGTGCAGAAGTATAAAAAAGCAGTCGGTAGTTTCTTGAAATATGCCTTTGCCAGGATGTTTTCTGTGGAGAAAAATATTTCTGGCGTTAATATATTGAAGAGAAAGTATGTCATGCGGATTAAAGTTATTGATCGAAAAATCGAGCGGTTGGTGGCAGATATTCTGCAGAACCAGGCCGCTCAACTCGATCTAATTGCAGGGGTTGATGAAATTAATGGTCTTTTAATCGATCTTCTGACTTAATGGAGGGAAAATGGCTGAAACTCCAGATAAAATAAAGAACCCGGCCGCTGTCTATCGCGTAAAGATAGTTCATTCCACCGCTACGGATTTATATATTGAAAAAGAAGGACAGGAAGATGGCACCGGGCTGAAAAGCGGAGATATGGTAGTTGTGCCCACCAGGTACGGTATGGAGCTGGGCAGGGTGCTGGGCATAATGTCAAACCTGGAAGAAATGGATCTTACGCATATCCAAAGTATTGAACGGCCTGCCGCAGCAGCTGATCTGGCTAAATATGAAGATAACAAGGCTAAAGAGGAGAAAGCCTTGAAGATCTGTAAAGAAAAAATTGCTGATCATAATCTATCCATGAAACTGGTAAATGCTAACTATTTAATGGACGAGGCAAAGATTCTTTTTTTCTTCACAGCCGATACCAGAATTGATTTTCGTGAACTGGTAAAAGACCTGGTGGCTATATTTAGAATGCGAATTGAGCTCAGGCAGATAGGTGTGCGTGATGAAGCCAGGATGCTGGGTGGGTTAGGGGTCTGTGGACGCCATTACTGCTGTCATGGAATTACAGATAAGCTTAAGCCCGTTTCCATAAAAATGGCAAAAGAGCAGAATCTAACCTTAAACTCAATGAAAATATCAGGGCCCTGCGGGCGCTTGCTCTGCTGTTTATCTTATGAATACGATACATACAGGGAGGTAAAAGAGAAACTGCCGCCTGAGGGAACCCGGCTGAATTGGCAAAATGAACAATTTAAGGTAATTGAGATAAATCTATTCAAGAAGATAATACGTTTGGTTAGCGGATCCGGAAGCATGATAGAGTTGGAATTTGGTCGTTTCACTTTTAATGGTGAACAGAACCGTTGGAGGATTGATTAACACAAATCAGGCGCGAATTTTATTAACTCCCTGAGATCGTCAATAATATAATCCGGTTCCGGCTCCTGGTAAGGATAATCTGCTGAGGTTGATCTGAACCAGCAGGTATCCATTCCCGAATTATAGCCGCCGCGAATATCAGAGGATGGACTGTCTCCTACACAGAGGAGAGCTGAGGGCGGCAGGTTTATCCTCTTGGCTGCCAGTAAAAAAATTGCCGGATCGGGTTTTGTCAATCCTATTTCTTCAGATATAATAATATCCTGAAAGAATATCTCAATTCCGGAGCGAGTGATTCTTTCCTGCTGTACGCTGGTAATGCCATTGGTTAATAATACCAGGAATGCCCTGCGGTAGAGGTATTCCAGGACTTCAATTGCATGAGGCAGGAGGTAATCCTTACGGCCAAGACGCTTTAAGTAAAGTTGCGCAAGTTCTTCGCAGTCACCTTCTATTTTCAATTCGTCCAGCAATAATCTGAATCTCTCTGCTTTTAATGATCCACGCTCAATTTTCCCCTCTTCAAGGCTTTTCCAGAGAGTCTTATTGATGGATTCAAAAAGATTATAGATTTCATCTGAGAAACCTGTATATTTCAGCATTTTCAAGGATTCAAAGAGGGCATCTCTCTGAGCCCGGTCGAAGTCAAAGAGAGTATTGTCTGCATCAATTATGAATCCGCTATATTTTCTAATGGAGATCTTCAAGGCCGGCCCTTTGGTCATCCACAGGATTTCCTTCGGTCATCCACAGGATTTCCTTCGGTCATCCACAGGATTTCCTTTGGTCATCCACAGGACTTCCTTTGGTTATCCACAGGACTTCCTTTGGTTATCCACAGGACTTCCTCCGGTCGTAATATTTAAAAATTCCGTCTATATGCCTTGACCAACTTTAATTTATTTAATATATTTGCACAATCCCAAAAAATTTAATTATCCCTGTGGTAATACAATATGGGTTGGAGGAGAATAAATGGCTGAATTGAGTAAAAATGCGCGTGCAGGTGTCGGCGCTGAGAAGCTTTTCTGCGCCTGCGGCGGCGAGGTAAAAATGAAGACAATTTTTGTGAAAGGCAAGTTGAGAAACCTTGCTGAATGCACAAAGTGCAACCGTCAGGAAAGAAGGCCGAGAGATTTCAGAATCTAGGCAGGAAGGGAAAGCTCTCTTTCCCACCTGGAGTTCATTGGCGTAGCCAGTGAGAGAAAGATATTATCTGTACAGATAACTATTCTGGTGCCGAATAAAAGGCTGAAGAATATAGAGTATTCTTTATTCTCAATTTCTCTTTGGATTTCCAGGGGGTTTTTGCCTTTTTTGATCCACTGCTGTGCATGGATTGCCGGCAATACCCGGTTAGCTTTGATATCTTTTCGTATTACAGTAACTGTGTCAGTAATTGTTTCCCGCTCTTTTCTGCTGGATAATAGATCCAGGATTGTTTTTCGATTGCCATGGGAATATTCAAATACCAGGTAACTCTTCGTAAGAAAAAGTATACCAATGATGTCAGGAATGCTGCTCTTAAGTTTTAGATTGGAGAGCTGACCCTGGGCTATGGATTTCAACTCCACCTTTTCTCCCAGTTCCTGCTCTCTTTTTGCCCAGTATTCTGAAATATCTATTTCTGTTGCCATTGGTTAACCTGATCGGTGATTTCAACCCTGCTTTGCTCCAGGATTGAGAGAATTTGACGGCGATCCATTGTAGGAGCATAGAGCTTAAGGAACTTGATCCTATACACGGTATCTTTCAGGTTCTTGGCCAGATCTTTTACTTTGGCAATCTTATGGCCGCCATCCATGGCTACTGAGAGTATTGGCAGTTGACTGCGTGAAAGGACCATGCGTACAGCTGCCGAGTGGAATTTTCCTACTTTACCGCTTCTTGATCTGGTGCCTTCAGGGAAAATTGCCGGACAGAAGCCTTTTTTTCTGCTCAAACTGCTGAGTTTAAGGAGTTTCTTCTGTGATTCTTTGAAGCTGCCCCTACGGTCAATCAGGGCGTGGCCGCCTTTTCTTAAACAGAAGGATAATGCCGGTACTCCATAGGAAAGCTCTTTTTTAGCCACGAAACGGACATAGAACCGGGGAAAAGAAAAGGTCAAGGCCAGTATATCAAACAAACTCTGGTGGTTGCTGATAATCAGAAAATTATCCGGAAGTTCCTCTTTTAAATTGGATTGGATAATCATTCTTAAACCGGTATAAGTTTTGGCCAAACCCAGATATTTTGAAGCTGCCATATATTGAAAAAGATGAAAGCGCCGGTGATCTTTGCCGGGAAAGAGATAGTAGATCAGTTTGACATACAGATCATGAAAAAGCAGCATCATAACCTGAGCGGAAAAATAAATATAAAGCCCCATATAGGAACTCCTCTAATAATTAAAACTGCTTTAGATTAACCTTAAAATCCGATTGTGAAAAGAGGTTTTTTTGTTTATAGTCATGGCCATGATACTTCTTATGCTTTTACCTGTTTCAATATTTCTGGTTCACCTCTTTCTATTGGCCGGAGTCTTGTCCAACCGCTTCAGAGAAGGGCGCATTGCGGAATCCGGCCTGCCTTCCTTGAAAGAGAGGGTCTCGGTCGTAGTCGTGGCCAAGGATGAAGAGGATTCATTACCACTGCTTCTTGGTTCATTAGAAACACAGAGTTTTTCCGATTTTGATATTGTTCTGGCCAATGACCGTTCCACTGACAGAACCCTGGAGATCATGGAAAACTTCAGGAAAAAAGTGGGCGACAGGGTAAGGGTTATTGATAATCAGGAGGAGCAGCAAACCCTGAATCCCAAGCAATATATATTGGATAAAGCCATTTCTCAGGCCGGGGGCGGGATAATTATTTTTACCGATGCCGACTGCCTGCTGCCTGCCGGTTGGGTTGAACACTACCTCTCCTATTTCCGCAATCCGGAGATAGGTGTGGTATTCGGTCAGATATCCATAACTGACAGGGGAACGTTCTTAGAACGCTACCAGGCCTTTGATCAGCCTTTGATCCATCAATACTCCTGCGGCTGCGCCGGATTGGGGCTGCCGACCGGCTGCTTCGGCAATAATCTGGCTGTCCGGCGGCAGGCCATTGATGAGATCGGAGGGTTCGCGGGCCTAGGCTATACAGTAACCGAGGATGCTGCTCTTATTTCAGCGGTGGGAAAAAAATGGCAGGTACGGGTTTCCAGCATTACCTCAACAATGATCGAGACAAAAGCCAAGGAAAACTGGCTGGATTTTATTCATCAGCATGTTCGCTGGAATATGGGCGGTTTCTACTCAAAGGATTTCGGCACCCGAATAGGTTATCGTTTTATTGTGCTCTATCTGGTTCTAAGTCTTCTTCTTTTGCCCTTTTGCCTGCTTTACCCCATACTGCTTGTTTATCCCCTTGTTTCATTTGTCAGTATCGGACTGCTGGCCATGGTTTCCGGTCTCTTATATCGGAAAAACAAGTGCTCTTTCCTGCTGCGCTTTGTCCCTTATACTTTCTTCTTTATGTATTTTTATAGCTTTATTACTCTCTTGTCCATTTTACAGGTTTCTCCTGAGTGGAAGGGTAAAAAGTATAGGGCTACCAGGCCAGGTCATTGATCAGCCTGGTAAAACCTTCAGTGGTCAAAGGCTTAATATCCTTGATCCCCATAGACCATTCCTCTTTTATGTAACCCCAGAGGCAGAGAAAAGTCTGAATACGCGGATCATGATTGCCTGAGAGGTGTTCAATCTGATCATCTAAAAGGAGGGCCCGGTTTGCATTTTTCTTATCGAGCATTGCACTAATCAGGGAAAGTTTCTGTTGTGCCGCCGAATATATAATCCTCTCTCTGTTCATGGTAATTCCGTTATTCTTAAGTATTTCCACTATAAAATCTGCTTTCTTGGTTGAGAGGATGTAGAAAAATGGAGAAGCGCACAACGCGATGAGTTTGCTTTTTAGATGACTATAGATAGGGTTCAGGCTGAACCAGTAGTCCGGTTGTTCTTTAAGGTAATATGTCCTGGCTTTATAGAAAAGTGTTTTGAAAAGCTCCAGCTTTTGCTTTCCCGTAGTTTCAAGTTGCCGGTCAAAATCAAGCTGATTATTTATTCTGATATCCGCAGCAAGCAGCTCCTGGATAACCATGTAGTCCTCACCACTGCGGATAAAAGGCCGTAATCTAAGGAATCGCTCTTTTAATATTGTAGAAACTTCAACCGGCTGCTGCTCTTTATAAAGTTGATAATAGCCATACCAGGAACTTACCAGGCATTCATCTATTGAATCACAGATAACCCCGTCAAAATCAAGAAAAATCAGCAAATCCAAAAGATAATTCCTAAAGGTTGTAGTATTTGCCGCCCTTAAATATACTGGAAGCAGTTTTGATAATACAGTATAGTACCGGTAATGAGAAGCTGGCTGTTGATTTTACTTTTACCAATACTACTGGCAGGCTGCGCCGGTAGCAGCAGAATTGATAATCTGGCTGCAGAATATTATAATCTGGGAAATTCCTATTTTAATCAGGAAAATTATTCCCAGGCGGCAACATACTATGAAAGGGCCCTTAAGATCGATGCGGAGCTCCTGAAGGCCCGTTTTAATCTCAGCCTAGCCCTTATCCATCTGAACCGTGCTGCCGAGGCGGAGATTTTACTGCAAGAGCTGCTTGCTGAAGATCCCGCCAATTTAAGTGTTTTGGAAATACTGGCCTATAACTATCATATTCAGGGTAAACCAGAAGAAGCAATTGAGCTCCTGGAAAATGTCCTGGAAAAAGCTCCTGAGAGTGTGAGCGCCCGTTATAATCTCGGCATCCTGTTGTGGGAGATCGATAAAAAAAGCGAGGCAGCAGCTGCCTTTACCGCTATACTGGATTATGCTCCTGATGACTCCGGAACACTCTTCAATTTAGGCCGGCTCTTTTATGAATTAAATAAGGCTATTGAGGCTGTGTCTTATCTTGAAGAATACCTCCAGATTGAGCCTGCAGATGTTTCCGCCTGCCTGTTGTTGGCTAAGAGTTACTATGCCCTGAAGAGATACGATAAGGCGCTGCAAGCTTATGATCTGGCTCTTTCCTTCGAACAGGACCTTGCCGAAGCCTGGTTTGAGAGAGCTCAGATACTCCTGACTGAGGTTGAAGACCCGGAGCAGGGGTTGCTGTCACTCTCCCTTGCTTTGGAGGCGGGTTTCGAAGATCTGGAAGCGATTACGGTTTTACTGGATTCCACCAATCTCCTGGAGCGTAACAGGGTAACTGATCTGTTGAAAAGTAAAAACCTGGCTCCGGACTCCTCCGGGGAGTAAGCTATATGCTATCTATCGATAATTGCTTTTATCTCAGCCATCATTTTTTCCGGGTCAGTGGAGGCGTCAATATTTTTCAGCTTGCCCTTTTCCCGGTAATATTTGATAAGCGGTTCAGTTTGTTTTTTATAGACCTCAAGCCTGTTTTTTATTGATTCGATTTGATCATCATCACGGGTATAGAGCTCACCCTGACAGCGGTCACAGATTCCCTCCCGGGACGCAGGCAGATTTATAATATGGTAGATAGCTCCGCAGGATCGGCAAATCCGGCGGCCGGAGAGACGTTGGATAACAATTCCATCATCGAGGGTAAAGTTAATCACACTATCCAACCTTTCAAATTCAGCCAGTGAATCTGCCTGGGGTATTGTTCGTGGAAAGCCGTCAAGTATGTATCCGGTTGCGGCATCAGGCCGGGCCAGTCTTTCTTTAACCAGCTCAACTGTCAGTGAATCCGGAACGAGCTCACCCTTTTCCATTATTCTCTTTGCTTTGATGCCAAGCTCAGTACCCTCTTTCACCGCGCTACGAAAAAGGTCTCCTGTGGAAATCTGGGGGATGTTATATTCTTCACTGACTATTTTTGCCAGTGTTCCTTTGCCTGCGCCTGGGGGACCAAGAAATATCAATTTCATACCAACTCCTCTGTGATAACGGTTATTGGTTCCGGGCCAAAGAACCTGCGCAGACGATATTTTACTGAGCATTCTTTGGAGCAGTACCTGCTGCTGTGGCCGACCTGCCTGGTAAAATAGCTTCCGCAATTACAGCAAGCCAGGAACTTCTGCGCACAGGAATCTGAACAGTAGCGATCCTGTTCGGCTGACTCTATGACAATATAACGGCCACAGGTTCGGCACCGTGCATATACTGCTTTTATTCTTCCGGCCATACCAATTGAATAATAGTATCAAGAGCCTCTATAGTCAATAAACCCAAATTCAGGTATTGATATATTGAAGGCTAACCATTAATTTAGTTAGTAGTGGACTAGAAAACGGGAGGTAAGAAGAATGAGTTTCTGGGATCGCATGGACGGAGCAATCAATAAGGGAGTTTCTTCTTCAAAAGAGATATTGGGGCGCACCAAAGATAAGGCTAAAAATCTTGGCGAGAAGGGCCTGCTTAAATGGGAAATTATGCAGCTTGAAAAACAGGCAGAGAAAAACTTTGCAAAGTTGGGTGTACAGGTGTATAATGTGATGATAATCAATGGGCAGGAGCAGGTGGCTAAGGCAGATTTAGAGAGTACTCTTGCTGATTTGAGTGATTTTAAAAGACGTATTGAAAAAAAGGAAAAGGAATTAAGAAAAATAGAATAATTCGTCATAAAGCGCTTGACTAAGTGTACATAAAATTAATATATTACGCTTCGCAGCTACTAATTGTAAAAGTGAAAACTATAGAACCATGAGTAGCTGAATGATCTTTTAAAGAAAAGGGGTACTGGGAACAGCGCCTCTTATATAGGGAAGGAAAGGTAAGGTAAGAGCGAGGAATTGAGACCGCTGCGGTCGTAGATTGCAGTGGGTTCCGAAAGAAACAATG
>JAUVWI010000098.1 GCA_030604195.1 Spirochaetales bacterium | reverse complement strand
GCCTAGCAGACCTGGATAAAAAGCCAACTGAGTGTTTGATCCAGCCCGCACTGCGATAAAACCTATCCCATCGCTCCACAATTCTTCCTCCCGGCCCTATTGAAAATACTGATGCGTCAGTACTGGGCGAAAAACTTACACTTTGACAAATTTCATTTTTTAGTTTATATATACTTTTATCGATGACCTAAAATAATTAAAAAAATAAGAAAGGCAATAAGTAGTTGATAGCAAATAGAAGCAAAATAATTATTATAGATGCACTTATGCTAAAAGAGCCTCTTTCACGGCCGGAAATCATAGAAATTACAAAATTAAGTCAAACTACTGTTCATTTAATAACAAAATCCCTTATTGAGGACGGTATTATTAAAGAAGATAGAATAGGTCATTCCTCTGGCGGACGAAAGCCAGTGTTATTGAGGATAAATAAGAAGGGAGGCTTTGCTCTTGGAATAAAAATTGATGAAAGCGGTATCTACACATCATTAGTTGATCTGGGAGGCAATACCTGTATTAGAAGAAAGGATTCGCTTCCTCCATCGAATAATGAGATAGAAGTTATAGAAACACTCATTAAGTGTATTAAAAAATTATTAGCTAAAAACAATGAATACGATTTTATTAAAATACTGGGTATTGGAATAGGAATAACAGGAATAGTAAATTACTTTGAAGGTATCTTAATTAAATCGCATCTTCTAAGCTGGAAAAATATTCGATTCAAAGTACTTTTAGAGAAAGAGTTTAAAATACCTGTGTTTCTGGATAACGATGTAAATGTTCTTCTATCTGCTGAAAGTAGATACGGAAGATGGAAAATGATGGAAAATATTGTTTGTATAATGATTGGTTATGGAATAGGTGGAGGAATAATTACTAATAATAATGTATATCGGGGTAGCTACGGTGCATCCGCAGAGTTTGGTCACATGGTAATTGACAAGAATGGACCTTTATGCCGATGCGGCCGACAAGGTTGTTTGACTGTTTTGGCCTCAGATGAGTTTATAATTAAAGAAGTTGAGAAATCTATTTCCCAGGGTAGAAAAACAAAAATAAGTAAATTAATGGTTGATGGGAAATTAAATCAACCATCAATGAAAATTATTATAGACGCTTTACTTGAAGGAGATGAACTGGCTAGTGAAATCTATGAGAAAGCACTTAAAAATTTAGTAATTGGATTGGTAAATATTATCAATATTATTGATCCCCAAATAATTCTAATAGGAAGAGAAAAACTTCCCACTGAGTCTATTTTGATCGAAAAAATTGGAGAATTGCTTAAAGATACTACACAATATGCTTATTATAAAAAAATAAAAATTGTACCGTTCTCTTTACAAAAAGATGGTTGGAATATTGGAGCAGCTGACTTAGTCTTTCAGAAAATTATTAGAACACCCATGGAAATTCAATAAATAAGATTAGATATTGTAAATTCATAATCTCAGAGGGTTCGAAATTCAAGACGGAGAGCGCATTCTTCTTAGGAGTTTACTTAGATTGGTGCTCCAGTGTATACCGGTTCCTGCCAAAAGCGTAAAAAGCATAAATAACTGAGCAATTCAAGCCTTATAAAGGGTAAATTTGGTTATTCTCCGGGGTCTTTTCATTTTTACTATAGGCCAATATGCACCTCTGCAGTTTGGAAAAAACCGGGCATGGAAATTGCACCTGCTCCTTCTCTCTTTCTTGTAACTAACGGCCGCTTCTGGTAAAATGCCGCCACAGAGATAAATATCAGGAGCTAAAATGAAGGCAATAGAGTTAACCAGGGCATTCAATCCCAGGGATTTTGAAGAGCGATTATACCGGTTCTGGCATTCACATGGGCCATGGTCTGAACAACTGCCTTCAGGATATTCTAATCCGCTACCGGCGCATGACCGGCAGGCCTACCCTGTGGCTTCCGGGATCAGACCATGCCGGAATTGCCACTCAAAATGTAGTGGAGAGAAAGCTGCGGGAACGCGGTATTAAAAAAGAGGATATAGACATAGAGCAATTTATGAAAGAAACCTGGAAGGTTAAAGAGGAGCATCATGCTGTTATTATCAATCAGCTTCATAAAATAGGCTGCCCTGTGACTGGGACAGGGAGCGCTTCACCCTGGATGAGGATCTTTCCAGAGCAGTGAGGGAGATTTTTGTATCTCTCTTTGAAAAGGGCATGATATTCTTTGAAAAAGCAGTTTATAATGGTAGGAATACAAAGGAGGTTAAAATGACCACCACAGATAATATTTTTAAAGAGGCATTAACGCTTAGCCCTTCTGAAAAGGCACAACTCATTGATAAGCTGATTTCTACTCTTGATGAGTCTGATAAAAAAATTGACGAATTATGGACAAAAGAGGCTGAGGATAGGATTAATGCCTATGATCAAGGAAAAATCAAGGCGATATCTTTAAAAAAGGTTCTTCAGAAATATAGGTAGGGTAAAAGTGAAGATAAATATTCTGGAAATCGCTCAGATTGAGCTGGATGATGCCATCGAGTATTACAATTACGAGCTTCCAGGTCTCGGCGATGCCTTCCTGACTGAAGTGTTGAATGCTCTTGATAGGATTGGTGAATTTCCTGAAGCATGGCATCCCTGTTCAAAACGAGCAAAGCGATGTCAAACTCGGCGTTTTCCATACGGAATTATTTACCAAATACGAGAACAAGAAATCCTGGTTGTGGCAATTGCTAATCTGCACAGAAAACCAGACTATTGGAAGGATAGAATATAAAATTGCCGAACATCAGCATGGAGAAGGATGCTCATTTCGCTAATACCTGAAGTTGCCGTCGGGAGCTTGCGACCAGATGCAATTATATTCCAAGTATTTCTAACTCAATTTTGACTTTTTAATTCCACCTTGCTCCCGTCATGGGCAGGGTGGATTCTTCCTCTTTCCCGCTTTCTTGTAACTAACCGCTGCTTTTGGTAGAATACCGCCATAAAGTCAAAAATCAGGAGATAGAATGAAGGCAATCGAGTTAACAAAGGCATTCAATCCCAGGGATTTTGAGGACCGGTTATATGGGTTCTGGCTGGAAAATAAACTATTCGCCCCGGATAAAAGTGCAGAGAAAGAACCATATGTAATTGTAATCCCGCCCCCCAATGTAACCGGTATGCTTCACATGGGCCATGGTCTGAACAACTGCCTTCAGGATATTCTAATCCGCTACCGGCGCATGACCGGCAGACCTACCCTGTGGCTTCCGGGATCAGACCATGCCGGAATTGCCACTCAGAATGTAGTTGAGAGAAAGCTGCAGGAACGTGGTATTAAAAAAGAGGATATAGGCAGAGAGCAATTTATAAAAGAAACCTGGAAGGTGAAAGAGGAGCATCATGCTATTATTATTAAGCAGCTTTATAAAATAGGCTGCTCCTGCGACTGGGACAGGGAGCGGTTCACCCTGGATGAGGGTCTTTCCAAAGCCGTGAGGGAGGTTTTTGTATCTCTCTTTGAAAAGGGCATGATCTATAAAGGAAATTATCTGGTGAACTGGTGCAGCTCCTGCGGAACTGCAATTTCTGATGATGAGGTTGAGCATGATGAAATAAGTGGAAAGATGTACCACTACCGTTATCCACTGGCTGGCGGCTCACAAAGCATAGAGATTGCCACCACCCGCCCGGAAACCATGCTCGGCGATACCGCAGTGGCTGTTCATCCCAATGATCAGCGCTACCGTAATCTTATCGGCAAGTCGGCAATGCTTCCACTCACGGACAGACAATTACCTATTATAGCTGACACCTATGTAGATATGGAATTCGGCTCAGGGGTTGTAAAGGTAACCCCGGCCCACGATCCTAATGACTACGAAATCGGTATTCGCCATAATCTGGGCCGCATCAACATCCTGAGCCCTGATGGCACACTTAACAAAAATGTTCCCGAGAAATACCGGGGACTTACCGTTATGCAAGCCCGCATAGAGGTAATAAAAGACCTTAAGGATCAGGGTTTCTTTATAAAAGAAGAGGAGCACAAACATCAGGTGGGCCATTGCTACCGCTGCCATACGTTAATCGAGCCCTACATGTCAGATCAGTGGTTTGTAAAGATGAGACCCCTTGCCGATAAAGCGCTGGAAACCTGGCAGCAGGGCAATGTTAATTTCTTCCCTAGAAAGTGGGAAAACACCTATGCTCACTGGCAAAAAAATATTCGCGACTGGTGCATATCCCGTCAACTCTGGTGGGGCCACCGTATTCCCGTGTGGTACTGTAACTCCTGCGGAGAGATGACCGTTTCAAGGGAGAATCCCGATTGCTGCAGCTCCTGCAGCAGCAAGGATATCCACCAGGATAATGATGTGCTTGATACCTGGTTCTCCTCTGCGCTCTGGCCCTTTTCCACCCTGGGCTGGCCCGAAAAAACTAAAGACCTGGAAAGGTTTTACCCCACCTCCACTCTTGTCACCGGCTATGACATTATCTTCTTCTGGGTTGCCAGGATGATAATGATGGGTATGGAGTTTATGAAGGAGGTTCCCTTTCGCGACGTATATATTCACGGCCTTATCCGCGACAAAAAAGGCAGGAAGATGTCCAAATCCCTGGGAAACGGGATTGATCCGCTGGAGGTAGTAGATGAGTATGGGGCTGATTCCCTTAGATTCACCATTTCTTTTCTCACTGCTCAGGGACAGGATATCCTTATAGATAAAGAGACCTTTAAACTCGGTTCTAAATTTGCCAACAAAATCTGGAATGCTTCACGTTTTATTCTCATGAACCTGGAGGGACGGGAACTCCTTGATCGAGGGAATTTAAGCTGCAGCCAGGTGGACCTCTGGATACTGCATCAGCTCAATGAAGCAGCCGCTGAAACCCGGAAATCCCTGGACAATTACCGCTTTAATGACGCGGCCCAGGTTGTTTATGAGTTCTTCTGGAATGATTTCTGCGATTGGTACATTGAAGCCGTCAAGCTCTCCCTTTATGGTGACGATGAAAAAGAAAAAAACCGGGCGGCAACCATGCTGCTGCTGATACTGGAAGAATCATTACGCCTGCTTCATCCCTTTCTGCCCTTTATCACTGAAGAAATCTATCAGCGGCTTCCCGAGGAACTGGGTAAGGTATCTAATATGGATTTCAGCATAGTGAAAGCCGCCTACCCCGAAGAAAAAAGCGAACGGAAAAACCAGGAGGCAGTGGCTGATTTCTCTCTGCTGCAGGAACTGGTGCGCTCTGTTCGTACACTGCGCAGTGAGTTTACCATTCCTCTGGAAAAGGATATCAAGGTTGCGGTCAAAGCTGAAAAAGGTCATTCCAGCCTAAAAGTGTTCAATCGGGAACACCGGCTGATCTCTCTGCTGATTAATTCCCATAACTTAAATATTTCAGAAGAGGAACCGAACCGGCAGGGCAGCATCCCGGTTGTGGGAAGGGGCTTTGAAGCCTTTGTTTACATAAAAGACGTTATTGATATGGGGAAAGAGCTGGTCAAACTGCAGAAGGAACAGGCAAAAATTGCAGGCCAGATAGATCGCGCGGGTAAAAAACTGGCCAACCCTACTTTCCTGGAAAAGGCGCCTCCCGAGGTGATCGCTAATGAAAAGAGCAAACTGGAAGAGCTGGCACGCAGAAGAGAAAAAATCGAAGGGTACATTAAGGACCTGGCTTAAGCTATGGCGCCTGCGCTCTACTGAAAGCTTACCCGGCCAGGAGGAAATAATAGATGCAGCTTAGAATACTGGGGTCAGGCACAGCGGCAGGTGAAACCGGAAGAAATTGTTCCGGCTACCTGATAGATGAACGCTTTCTATTTGACTGCGGTCCGGGCATCTGGTCTGCGCTCTACAGCAAGAGCAGACCTGCAATTCCCATTAACCACCTATTTCTCTCCCATTTCCATGTAGATCACTTTGCCGACCTGATACCCATGCTCTGGACGCGCTGGCTATTTGCGCTAAAAAGCCCGCAACCCATTATGAATATTTACGGACCAGCGGGATTAAAAGATTGGTTTAAGGAGCTGACAAGTGTACACCGGGAATGGGTAAAAGATCTGGATATTGCCTTACATGAACTTAAGCAGGGCAGAAAAGAGGTTGACAATTACCTGGTTAAAACCCTTCCCACCATTCATATTGAGAACTCCATCTGCTACCGGATAACTGATCAACATGGAAAATCACTATTTTATTCCGGTGACACCACCTGGAATGATAACCTGGCTATTCTTGCCCGTTCATGCGACCTGGCCATTATAGAGGCGGCAGTGCTGCCTGAGGATCAGATTGAAGTTCACCTGACACCTCAGCAGGCAGCACAGGTGGCGGCCAGGGCCAAAGTCAAGACCCTGGTGCTGACCCATATATACCCCCAGGTCTGGCCTGCCGGACCCTCAAAAATCGCCGCCGCATACTTCGATGGCGAGATTATCGAGGCGGAAGACAACATGGTGATTGATATATGAAAAACGCCCTGCCGCACTTTCTTGCCTGCTCCACTTTCAACCCGTGACTATCCTGCACCCATACGGACCGGCTTTATTTAAATTTTACCGGTTGCATAAATCCTTCAAGGGTGGTAAAAAAATGCAACTCTTTATTTGATCGTACTGTCAGTAATATTAGAGACTAAGGAGGCCTTTGATGATCCTGTTGCAGACTGCAGCGGCTGCCGCACCTGCCGGCGGCGGGGGCTTAACTCCCACGGCGCAGATACTAATAGCTATAATACCACTGACCGCAGTAGTAATGCTGACCGGCTTGTTCTTTTTTTATCTCTTATGGGATTATAAAAAACAGGTGCTCATTATCGAAAAGGGGGGCACACCGCCGCGCCGTAGAATCGATGAAAAACTGCTTCTAATCGGTATTGTTGCTCTTTTCGTCGGTATTGGCCTGACAATTTTTTTCGCCGTGTATACCGGTTTTACCCCCTCATTATTAGGCGGAATTATGCCAACAGTGTCAGGGCTTGGTATTGTAGTTTATTATATTATTCATCGCCGTAATGGAAAATGATGATAACTTACTGGTGCTTAAAATTGTTAAGGGTAACACCGATGCCTTCCGGCAGATCGTGGAAAAACACCAGTCCAAAATATTTTACCTGGGCCTGAAGTTTTTTCACAACCCTGAAGAGGCTGAAGATTTTGTACAGGATGTATTTCTGCGCGCTTATGAAAAATTAGCAACCTTCCGGGGCAGGGTTCCCTTCGGCGCCTGGTTATACCGCATTGCTTACAATCTGGCGGTCAATAAATACCACTTTAACCGCCGCCGCCTGACTGAGCTGTCCCTGGAGGAACATGGTCTCGAAGTGGAGACCGAAGATAGAGAAGCAAATCCCGAGGTGAAATTGTCGGATGATGAGTTTAGAAAGAGAGTAAGGATGATTTTAAATGAAATACCGGATATCTATAATATAATAATCAAAATGCACTATTTTGATAACCTTAAACTGGCGCAGATTTCCGGGATTCTTGGCATCTCTCTTAACACGGTAAAATCTCACGTTTTCCGTGCTAAAAAAGCAATAAAGAGAAAAATTGCCGCTTTTGAGGGAGCATAGTAAATAAAAGAGGAGCGAGTAGATGGATTTGACCTTTGAGCAAAAGCTGGAAAAAGCCTTAAAAAGCATTGAGTTCCCCGGAGAGGATGAGAATAATATTCTCCAGCAATTGGCAAGCAGGAAAATTTCTGAAAGCATAACCTCACATAACCAATTGCTGACAAAACCGGCGAAATACGGCGTCTGGGTAGTTTTTGCAGTTGTAAACCTTCTACTGTTCTTTCTTCTGGGGAGTAATAATTTTATCCTACATTACTTTTTCGCTTTCCAGGAGATGCTTGCCACTCTTTTCTTTCTTTTTTTAGGGCTTACTTTCCTGGGAAGCCTGATCGGATTGATATTAAATATGGACACTGCATGGTTCAACCGGCTTCTACACAAGGATGCCTGAGCATAGAGCCTGACAGCGAATACCCGGCTTGATGAGATGCTGATTCTATAATAATCTTTATCTACCAATTACCGGGAGTAATAAAACGATGTCCAAAAAAAGAGCGCTGCTTCCAATCCTTCTATTCTTTATTATCCTCTACACTTTACCGGCTCAAACCTTGCGAAAAATACCCTACAGCGACCCGGTCTATCCCTTCCTGGACAGGGCCTATTCTCTGGGCTGGCTCGCCTATCTGCCGCAGATACGCCCCTACTCAGTGGCCGGAGTACTGGAGTGGCTTGAGCAGATCGATCAATATTCCAGGGAACACCCCGGGGCTGTTACCCTCCTGGCCCGTTCACAGGCCGAATCATTCAGGCAAAGGCTGATAAATCCTGTTCATAATCTGAAAGCAGAATGGAACGGATCGAATTTTGCCTCCCTTGACTTTCCACTCTCATTTTCTACAAACAGCCGCCTGGAGAGCATTGATGACAGCTATCTCTCGGCAAGCCAGTCCTTTTCCGGACAGATTTCTTTTGGAGACAGCTTCTTCATGGGTATGGACAACTGGTCTTCGGCGGTTTTTCTTACCTATGAGCGGGCACCTTTCCGCAAGTTCTACGACCCATTAAGGGAAGATTATGCGATCTATAACTACTTCCTGTCACAGGGAACCGGGGAGTTCAGCCACTCACATCCCCAGCTTTATCTGCATACCGCCGGAGAAACGGACCTCTTTCTGCAGGCTAACTCCACCGCCCAGACAACCATCAGCTTTAACCTGGCAGAGCTCAGCTTCGGCAGGGAGAGCCTCTCATGGGGGCCATCGCCCCTCTGCAACCTCTCCCTCTCCTCATGGTCAAAACCCTACGAATACCTGCAGCTTGATATTCCCTTAGGTAGCAGGGGCGCATTTACCTGGATGACCGGTGTGCTGCAGGACTTTGAAGAACAGGGCGGAAGTGATTTTGTACAGAAGCTGGTTACCGTGCACCGGGTAGAGATCCAGTTCCTGGACTGGCTGCTCTTTGCCCTCACTGAATCGGTGGTCTATTCCTACCGCTTCGAGCTTGCCTACCTCAACCCCATCAACCTCTACTATTTGAACGAAGTGCGTTTAGGGGATTACGACAACAAACTGTTGGGCTTTGACCTGATTTTCCGCCTGCCCTCAAGCAAGGCCTACCTCTCGGTACTGGTTGATGACTGGGATTTCGGAGAACCTTTTTCCCTGACCTATTACCACAATGAAATGGGCGCCCTGCTTGGAGTGCAGCTCTACGACCTCTTGCCCGATGTAATGATTCACCTGGAATATGCCTACATGAGCCACTGGATGTACACCCATAAGGACAGCTACGCTGATGATGCGCATAATTATAACCGCTACAAACACTACGACTCCCACCTGGGCCACTTTTTAAATCCCAATGCCCACATGATCTACCTGGAGATAGCGCGCGATCACTCCCTGGCGCTCTCCTACGGTACATCCCTGTGGTTCACCCAGGACGGCAAGGGTACGACGGGAGGCGATGGTACTATCGATGATCCCCTCAATGTGAGCAGCGGCTACCTCGATTTTCTCGACGGCACCGTGGAGAGCAACCTGGACTGGACACTATTCGCCGAATACCGCCTGCTGAAATATAATGGAGTAATCAAGGCCGCCTATACACTGGCCTATACCAGGAATCTGGATAAGACGGCTGGCAGAAACCAGTGGGACAATATTTTCAGCCTGGAGTTTTCCTGGATGACCTATTAGGCCTGCACTGACGAAATCCCCGCCACAGAATATAGAACTGATATTTTTATACCAGTCGGCCAATACCTTTTAAAGAATATTTGACCCGCAAGCCTTACATCCTTATCTTTTAGCCAGCGATAGTAAGGAGAAATAAATTGAGATTTGATAAATTCACCATAAAGGCCCAGGAGGCTGTTCAGACTGCCGAGTCAATTGCCGCAAAATACAACCACCCGTCTTTGGATACGGAACACCTGCTCCAGGCGCTTCTGGAACAGAAAGAGGGGATAATTCCACCCTTGCTCGACCGCCTGGGGGTCTCAACCGCCCAGTTGCGCGGTGAACTGGAAAAAGCTTTAACGGCCAGGCCCAGGGCGTATGGCGAGACAGCCCAGCTCCATATCTCACCACAGCTGGGCAGGGTGCTGCATAGGGCCGAGGATGAAGCAAACCAACTTAAAGATGAGTTTGTCTCAACCGAGCATCTCTTTCTGGCCATGATCGAGGGCGGGGGCGAGACAGGCAAAATGTTGCGTAAATTGGGGGCAGGCAGGCAATCCACCCTGGATGCGCTGCGCGAGATCAGGGGCAACCAGCGGGTAACCGATCAGACCCCGGAGAATAAATACCAGGCCCTGGAGCGCTACTGCCGGGATTTAACCGAACTGGCCAGAAAAGAAAAGATAGACCCTGTTATAGGCCGCGATGAAGAGATCAGGCGTATCATGCAGGTGCTTTCTCGGCGGACCAAGAACAACCCGGTGTTGATCGGTGAGCCAGGCGTAGGTAAAACCGCAATTGTGGAAGGTCTGGCCCGGCGCATAGTGGCGGGCGATGTACCCGATTCCCTCAAAAACAAGAAGGTCCTGGCCCTGGACCTGGGCGCGCTGCTGGCAGGGGCAAAGTTCCGCGGGGAATTTGAAGAGAGGCTTAAAGCGGTGATCCATGAAGTTGAGCAGTCTGACGGCCGCATAATTCTCTTTTTTGATGAGCTTCACACCCTGGTAGGCGCGGGCGCTGCCGAAGGCGCCATGGATGCTTCCAACCTTTTGAAGCCGGCGCTGGCCAGGGGAGATTTAAGGGCCATAGGCGCCACTACCCTGGATGAGTACCGTAAACACATAGAAAAGGATGCTGCACTGGAGCGCAGGTTTCAGCCGGTCTTTACCTCTGAACCCACGGTTGAGGACACTATCGCAATTCTTCGCGGCCTTAAAGAGCGCTACGAAGTGCACCACGGGGTGCGTATCAAGGATGAAGCCATAATAGGGGCGGCAATGCTCTCCGACCGTTACATAACATCCCGTTTTCTGCCGGATAAGGCTATTGACCTGGTGGATGAAGCTGCCAGCGAGCTGAAAATGGAAATTGAGAGCCAGCCCACTGAGCTCGATCAGATTGAGCGTAAAATACTGCAGCTTGACATTGAAAAGCAGGCGCTTGCCAAAGAGGATGACCGGGCTTCCATGGACAGGCTTAAGGCTCTGGACAGGGAGCTGGCCGACCTGCAGTCAAAGGCTCAGGGTTTGAGGCTCCAGTGGCAGAATGAGAAGAAGGTCATCGATAAAATCAGGGAGATTAAACAGAAAATCGAGGAATTGAACCTGGAGGAAATCCGTTATGAAAGAGATGGCAACCTGGCCCAGGCTGCGGCCATTAAACATGGCCTGCTGCCTGAAACCAGGCAGAAACTTAAAAGTAAAGCTGCGGAACTGGAAAACCTGAGTGGAACTTCCCGGCTACTGAGGGAGGAGGTTTCTGAAGAGGACATTGCCCGGGTTGTATCACGCTGGACCGGCATACCTGTTTCCCGGATGCTTTCTTCGGAAAAAGCCAAGCTCCTGAAGCTGTCAGATATTCTAGGCCGCCGGGTAGTTGGCCAGCCCCAGGCTATTGAAATAGTGGCGGATACTATCCGCAGGAATAAAGCCGGCCTGGCAGATACCGGACGCCCCATGGGCTCTTTTATCTTTATCGGACCCACCGGTGTTGGAAAAACGGAGCTGGCCAAGACCCTGGCTGAGTTTCTCTTTAACGATGAAAAGGCTCTGACCCGTATCGATATGAGCGAATACATGGAGAAACACACAGTTTCCCGTTTAATAGGGGCGCCCCCGGGTTATGTAGGCTACGAAGAAGGGGGACAGCTCACCGAAGCGGTCAGACGCCGCCCCTACTCGGTTATTCTCTTTGATGAAATCGAAAAAGCTCACCCTGACGTTTTTAACACCCTGCTCCAGCTGCTGGATGAGGGACATTTAACCGACGGCCAGGGCAGGAAAGTTAATTTCAAGAATTCCATTATCATCATGACCAGCAACCTGGGAAGCGGTCTGATCCAGCAAGCAGCGGATATCGCCGAAATAAAGGATCAGCTGGATGAGCTGCTCAAAGCGACTTTCAGACCGGAGTTCCTGAACCGTATTGACGAGATCATTACCTTTAACCGGCTGACCAGGGAGGATATTATCAGGATTGTTGATATTCAACTTGAG
>JAUVWI010000068.1 GCA_030604195.1 Spirochaetales bacterium | reverse complement strand
TGCTTTGAATCTTCTGAAAAAGGATAAGACACCCAGGTTAAGCATCAGAAGAAAACGATTGAAGTCGGGTTGGGACTCAGATTATCTTGAAAAAATCATTTTTCAGGCTTAAATGCGTTTGCCCTGCCCAGTTCATCGATAAAAACCACCCGGTCGCCATCCCCGTCAAAGCACATACCCAGATCCGCCCCTTCTTCTTTGACTTTTTCTTTAAGGGATTCAAGGTTTTCCGGCCTGGAGGGATCGGGGCCATGGTCGGGAAAATTGCCGTCAGGCTCTTCATTTATGACGATCAGGTCAATGGGCAGATCCTCAAAAATCCGGCGCAGATGGTAGCCGGCTGCTCCATTTGAACAATCAGCCACTACTTTGAGCTTTCCAATGCCTGCGGTGAAATTCTGTAGATAATTGAAATAATCAGGGGCAATATCGAGCTTTTCCACTGAACCTTTCCGGCTCCCGGGCTCAGGCTTTAACTTAACCAGTTCCTCCAGCCGCTTGAAGCCATCTTCATAGCCCAGGGGCTCAGCTCCGACTCTGGATATTTTAAGGCCGTTATACTCAGGCGGATTGTGGGAGGCGGTTATCATTACACTTCCCTTGAAAGCGTAATGAACAGTTGCAAAATAGAGAGCAGGTGTGTCACAGCCTCCCATATCAACAACACTGCAGCCGGCCGCCGATATCCCTGAGGAAAGGCTCTTAAATATTTCGGGGGAAGAAAGCCGGGCATCCCGGCCTACCAGTATTTTATCGGCGCCCAACAGGCCGGGCAGGTAGAAGCCTATGCGAAAGGCTGTCTCACCATTCCACTCTTTACCATACAGGCCGCGGATATCATTAACCTTGAAAACGCTCATATCTTTTGCATCAAACTGTAAAGAGTAAATGATATAGCCAGGGCAACCATGGGGGTGCCGATCCAGCCGAATACTATAAAGGCCAGTGTTTTCATATTTATGGTCTGGGCCCCTTTGAGAATACCTATGCCCAGAACCGCACCAATAATTGCCTGGGACGTGGAGACCGGCACACCCACCCCGGCATAGAAGTGGACCACCATGGCCATAGAGGCAACGGCAATAAAAGCGCTGAAAGGGTCAAGTTTTACCAGCTTCTTACCAACAGTCATCATTACATTCCTGCTGTAGGTGACCACTCCCAAAGCAATGCTTGCCCCGCCCAGTAGCGCCGCCTGAAAAACCGTCAACTGCCCGGTTTCTATATATACACCCGTTACATTGGCAACATTATTGGCGCCCAGGGCATAAGCCCCGTAACTGCCGGCAACCACCAGGCCGATTTTCAGGATGTAATCCCTGGTAATAATATTAAAAGCCAGTATTTCCAGTATCTTGCCTACCAGGGGATATAGAACCAGGGCAGCCAGAACCGTGCCCACCGGGGTTCCCACCCAGCAGATTACGATCCTGGTCAATCCGGAGAGATCAACAGACCTCCCGACCAGGCCGACGCCGATAATCGCCCCCACCATGGCCTGTGATGTGGATACCGGCAGCCTGAGCACGGTCATTATGGTAACAGTCAGAGCCGCAGCCAGTGAGGCAAAAAAAGCACTGTCACGGGTCTGTTCCACCAACCCGCTCAAGGTATGCATCCCACCCTGGCCCTCAAGCAGGGCGCCCACTATAACAAATATCGCACATAGAGTAACCGCCGTGCGGTAACGGATGGTTTTAGAAAAAACAGCTGTGCCGAAGATATTGGCTGAGTCATTGCTCCCGAGTGACCAGCCCATGAATATTCCGCTTAAAAGCCGGTACATGGCTCTACATTCTACGCTTGATCACAGCAAGATTAACCCTGTCCGCGGTTATTTCCGCCAGGTCGGAAATATTGCCGATATTTACAACTATCTCTTTCAGCAAGATCTTATCAGCCTTATCCATGGAAGCCTTGAAGATATCTCTGATCAAAATCCTTTCCAGCCGGTCCGATTCACTCTCTTTTTCATCTATCCTCTTTATCTTTTCCTGAATATCCCTGCTGTAGAAGAGGTCCAGCACAGTATTCCGCAACAGGCTGTACGACTCAATATTCACATCGATAAGCTGCAGGAAGCGCTCTTTGAATACAGCTGGTATTTCGATCATCTGCGAGCTCAGTTGATAGCAGAGAGACTCGAACATACCGGGTATCTTATCTATGGACTCAATAATACCCAGCACATCGCCCCTCGACTCCGGGATCAGGGCCTTTTGATAAAGGGTGAGCTCAATATCCCTGCGGGTGTCATCGGCCTTAGATTCGGCAATGTGAACCTCTTCAACACTGTCCAGGCTATTATTGGCATATACGTCATCCATCAACATCTCAATGCTCTTGCGAAAGATATCCCTGACCGTATCAACCTGATCCAGGTATAATTTGATCTTATTGATCACCGATTGTTCTTTTTTCCAGAAAAATCCCATCTCTTACCCCTCTATTTCTTTAATCAGTTTTTCCAGGTATGCTTTGCTGGTCAGAGCATATTCCTCGCTACGGGTTTCAAAAAGCAGCGGAAAATCCCATTTTTTCTCCAGATAGGCCTCCATGAAAGAGCGGTAATCGATCCTGCCCATGCCCAGGCCCAAATGCTGATCAGATTTTAAATCATTATCATTGAGGTGCGCCAGCTTTATATTCTCCGGGCCTAAAGCGAGAGCATATTCCACCGGGTTCAGCGGCGTGGACACCACATGGGCAATATCCAGAGTAAAGCCGATATTATCTCCCAATTCAGCCTTTGTTTCAAGCAGCTGCGCGGGCAGGGCATGTACCCGGTGGACCCGGTCGGAAAAGAGATTGAGATTTTCAATGAGCAGCTTTATCCCCCTCTCTTTACACTCTCTATTGATACGGGCCAGCGAATCAAGAGAGAGCTCTTCTGCGGTTTTTTCCCATTCAGCGCTGTAGTAATTGCGCTTCATGGAACCGCCATGCACGGTAGCTGTCCTGGCGCCCAGTTTGGCCGCCACTTCAACAGACTTGACCACACTGTTAACCGCGGCCATCCTTAAATCATTACGAAAAGCTGAGATATCAAGATCGTAGAAGGGCAGATGCACGGAACACCATATACCCCGCTCCTCCATCTGCACTCTGGCCCATTCTATATCTTCCCCGGTCAGATCTTCAGCAAATGGATACTCATCACGGAATTCAACGACTTGAAAACTATTATCAAAGACAAAAGCCAATATTTCACGAATACCGGGACGGTTATGTTTCTGTGAGCAGGAGGTGTTTATTCCTATTTTTACCATGGATGGGTTTTCCTTAACCTGATAAGTTAAAAATAATATGGGGCCGGAGGGATATTTCTTCCCGCCAGGCCCCTGAAAACAGCCGGTGCTTCGATTAGAAGCCCAGGTCTTTAATAGAGAAGCTCTGTACGCGGAAGTTCTTCTCGTCCGCAACCACGATTCTCTTGTTTACCTTATCGTAAGCCAGGCTCTCTGAAGAGGCGAATTCTCCCTCGTAAAGACCATTCTTGCCGAATTGGGTTACAAAGGTGCCGTCTTCCTGAAAGATCTTTACATTGCCGCCGGCCTCATCCATGGCAATAACCAGGTTCCAGGGACCGATTGCCACGCCTTCGATGTCTTCTTCCCATTTGCCGGGACCCTTACCGATACCGCCGATACTGTAGAGAAAATCACCGCTTACAAGATCGTATACGTCTATCTCACCATTGGGATCGTCGGCAACATATAGTTTATTCAACTCGGAGTTGACTGCCGGCCAACCCGGCTCACCGATCAAGTCCGGGCCGTCACCTACTTTGCCGATAGTGCGCAGGTATTTGCCATCGTTGGTAAAGACAAGAACCCCATTCTCGGCATCGGAAACGTAGACATTGTCATCAACATCCACACAGAGGGGGCCGATATCGGCGAACTTTTCATGTCCGAACTCTCTCAAGAAATTGCCATCGCCATCATAGAACAGGACCACGCTGCGGCTGCCGTCGCCGACAATTATCTGGTCTTTGGAATCTACAGCCAGCCCCTTGGGGTATGACCACTGTCCCTTCTCTTTTCCCTTCTCGCCGATTATCCTGATAAACTCGCCTTCAGCAGTGAACTTGGATACATCAAAGGCTTTGCCGCCTACAATTATGTTGCCCTCGTTATCAACGGCAATCGGTTTGGGAGCGTCAAACTGGAAGGTGGCACTGTTATGATCCCCTTCAGTTTTATCGCCGAACATAACCACGGGCATTACCACACCCTGGTCAGGCTCGAAGCTGTCCAGCGACGGCGGACCGCCTGCGCAGGCAAAAAAGAGCAGGCTCAGTCCGGCAATTAGTAAGGTTAACAGAATCTTTTTCATCTTTTCCTCCTTGTTATTTTTTAATGGCTTTTAAAGCCAATAAATTGCTTTAATAAATTCTTTTCTCAGTCTTAGTATCAAAAATATTGAACAAACCCTCTTTAACCAGAAGTTTGAGTTTATCGCCCTGGCTTACCTTAAAAGTTCCCTCAAATAGCAGGGCAATCTGCACTCCATTTCTGGAAGCCATTACGATCTTTGAGGAACCTGCGGGCAGCTGGGTGTCAACTGAATATTCAACACCGGAATCATGAACAATAAAATCCTCCGGTCTGACAGCTGCTATCACAGCTTTGCGGTCACCAATTACAGCTTTGTCCACCGGCAGCTTAAAGCCGCCGGCGCTCACTATAGTCCGGTCCCCTGCTTTCTCCACAATACCCTCAAAGAAATTCATCTTGGGATTACTGATGAACTCGGCTACAAAGAGATCAGCCGGTTTGCGGTAGACTTCCTCCGGAGCGCCGATTTGCCGTATTTCACCTTCATTCATAACGCATATCCTGGAAGAGATGGTCATGGCTTCTTCCTGATCATGGGTAACATAAACCGTAGTAGCCTGTGAATTGCGGTGCAGCTCCTTCAACTCCGAGCGCATCTCAAGCCGCAAACGGGCATCGAGATTGGACAGGGGTTCATCCATAAGGAAGATGCTCGGCCGGTTGATCAGCATCCGGGCAATAGCCACCCGCTGCTGCTGCCCCCCGGAAAGCTCCTGGGGGTATCTTTCCGCATAGCCGTCGAGCCTGACATCTTTGAGGATCTGATTAACCTGTCTGGCTATTTCTCTTTTTGGCAGCTTTTTGATTTTCAGCCCAAAAGCGATGTTGTTGAAAACCGTCATGTGAGGCCAGAGTGCGTAAGACTGGAATATCAGGCCCAGGTCTCTTTTTGCCGGCGCTACAACTACTTCATCCGCTTTGGAGAAGACGCAGGTTTTATCAAGCCATATACGGCCGGCCGTTGGTTCTTCCAGGCCGGCGATTGAACGTAAGGTAGTGGTCTTGCCGCAGCCTGAGGGGCCCAACAGGGTAATAAAATCACCCCTGTCAATTTCCAGATTCAGATTCTCAATCCCGACAATCTGACCCCACTTCTTGGTAAGGTTTTCTATTCTTATCTTCACATTGCCAGCCATATTTAATCTCCGATTCCTTTCCCCAGTCCGGTTTTCTGAAATTTCTTTATTAAAAGAGTGCCTGTCAGGCTGATGGCAACCACCATAACGGTAATTGCATCGCCGAATTGATGATAACCGCCCTCGGCATAGCGGTAGATCATAGTGGTAAGCACCTTGGTTTTGGGAGTTACCAGTAAAACAATTAGTGAAAGCTCTCTCATGGTGGTGATAAAGGAAAGCATAATACCGGCAATGAAACCGCTCATGGTGAGCGGGTAGATTATCTTAACAAATCTCTTGAAAAAACCGGCGCCCATTAATGAACCTGCCTCTTCCAGTTCCTGGTGAACCTGCATCATAGCTGCGGTACCGGTTCTCGATGAGAAGGGCAGACGTTTAGCCAGAGATACCAGTACCAGGATGGTAAAGGTGCCGTATAGAGCCGGGATCGGACCTATGGGTTTGGCAAACATACTCAAATAGACAGCGCCAAAAGCCACGCCCGGGAATATATAAGGAGCAAATGAGAGGCTGTCGCAGGCAGCGCCAAGCTTTGTGCCCTTTCCCCTGACTATGGCATATCCCAGCAGGATGCCTAAAATTGCGGCCAGGATCGATACGCTCACCGCCAATCTAATAGAATTCCAGGCTCCCCGCCAAATGCTGGCGTTGCGTAGAATACCCGCCTCTCCTTCGGCCAGCACCTTGCCTTTTTCATTGAGGGTTCCTGCCTTGCCTATCCAGTAATGGAGGGTAAAATTGCTCAGCGAGTAATCACCATCCTTTTCCATGAAGGTTTGCCAGGTCAGTACATAGAGGGGGGCAAATATACCCAGTACAAAAAAGATCAGAATTATCACCAGGATCACATACTTCCACCTGCCCAGATCAACGGGCTTTGCCCGGAAACCTTTACCTGCAATGGTTACAAAACTCTTCCTGGCCCCGATTACCTTTACATTCATATAAATAGTCAAACCGGAAATAATGATCATTACCATGGCCAACACATAGGCATCGCCGGCCAGATTGTTCTTTACATTACTGTACAGCTGGGTGGAGAGGGTGAAAAAGCGCACGGGTAGCCCCAGAAAGGCCGGGGTGCCGAAGGTGCCGATACCCTTTGAAAATGTTAAAATAAAGGCTGATAGAATAGAAGGCAATACCAGGGGCAGGGTAATTTTCCTCATGACCTGCAGCTTTGATGCGCCCAGCAGCTCGCCGGTTTCCTCTAAGCGGGAATCGATGGAAGCCAATGCACCGGATACGATAATAAAAGCGTAGGCATAGTAATGCAGGGAGAGACAGATTATTATGGGTACCGCACCATAGGAGAGCCAGTCCGGTGGGGTAATCCCGGAAAGATATTCGAACCAGCCTATGGAGCCGCCGATCTTGGAATTCTTAAAGATATTTATCCAGGCCAGGGCAATGGGCCAGGAAGGGATAATATAGGGTATAGCCGCTAAACTGGCCAGCGTCCTTTTCCCGGGAAGATTGGAGCGCACCATAACCCAGGCCAGGACGCAGCCTATTAAAAGCGCCGTAGTGGTCAAGCCTAAGGTAATAATCATGGTATTGCGCAGGGGCTTCAGGAACATCTTCTCGGTCAGGGGGCTGGCAAAAACCCTCTGGAGGTGCACTAAGGTGAATTGCCCCGGAACAACTTCCTTGCCTGCATCAACAACCTGGGGCAGTCTTCTATCCGCAATTGAATAGGTAAGGCTGGTGTATACCAGGTTTATTGCGGGCATTAACACAAAATAGATTAAGAGGAGCATCAACAAAAACCCCAGCACCCTCTGTGGGAGCGAGATATTCCTGATCAGTCTTCGCAGGAAGGGACTGCCGCCAACAGTTAAGGTATCTGACATATTTCATACCCCATAGCAGAAATTAGATATCTGGCATGATCAATCGATTCAAGCAGATGCTCTGTGGACTTCAACTCCAGGCTCAATGGAAAGCTCCACCCCTCTTCCACATAGCGTCGAAAAATCTTATCAACCTGGATAACTCCCTCGCCCAAAGGGCGATGGGAATCCTCTTCGCCGTTATTGTCATGCAGGTGCGCGAGTTTCACATTGGTTATGCCCAATTCTGTCACCAGGTAGGAGGGATCAGTGCTGAAATAGGTGCTGTGGCCCATATCCAGGGTAAAATAGATCCTGTCAGCCAATAATCTTCTAATCCTTTTCAGATCTGCGGGAATAATGGCATGTTTCAATTTCGATTTAACAAAGCCGTTTCCATTTTCAACACAGAGGGTGATGTTCCTGGCCGCCGCCGCCTGCTGAAGACTTTGAAGCCCGGCAATGCTGCGGTTAAATGACTCTTCATAATTTTCCTTAGAGTAATCTTCACTGGCAAGGGCACCCGCGTGAACCGTAGCATAGCGGACCCCTACACGGTGAGCAAAATTCAAAGATTCCACGATGGCATGCAGGGAATCGTTCCTCTCCTCATCATCGAGAGAACCGATATTAAATCCCTGAAAACGGGTATGAACGGACAGCCCCAACCCCAGCCGCCCGGCTTTTTCTTTGATCTTATCGGTGTGCGCCGAACGTTCCCTGCCGGATACCGGATTCTCATATTTGAACTCAACCCAGCAGAGCCCCTGGTCATAACAGAGCTTTAAGAAATCGAGATAATCCCCTTCATATTCGGCAAAGCAGACAGCCCCAAGCTTAACTGAATTTTTTTTCACAACCACTCCCCGTTAAAGGATTTAATACCGGGAATCTCGGGATGATAGTATTTTTTCCTTATTTCACTCAGCTCTTTTAAGGCCGCAACAGCGCTATCGCCCAGTTCCTCAGCAACACCGATTACAATAGCGTTGCAGATGGCCATGGGCACTATTGTCGAGTGGAAAAGGCCGAAGGGCCCCCTCTTGGCATACAGCACCCTGTCAGTATAGCCCAGCATGGGCGGCACCAGGGTATCGGTTATGAGCAAAGCCTCCACCCCTTTTTCTTTAAGTGTTTCCATAAAACGCTGGTAATCAATCGAGGGCTTATAGAAGGCGAAGACTACGGCAAAATCGCCGGAGTTGATCCCCAAAACCTTTTCAAAGAGATTCCGGCCGGAGGCTGATATCTGATGGGTTTGAATGCGAAAACGGTTGAGCCGGTAACAAAGATAGTTGGCAATTGATTCATTGGGCCCCATGCCGAAAATATGGACCCGCGCCGCTTTACAGATATGCTCAACAGCGTCATGAAAGATCGTTTCATTAACTGTAGCAGTAGATTCTTCTAAGTACTCTATCTCTTTGCGGGTTATATTAGCATAATTAACTTTGCCGTCCTTGATTTCACCAATATAGCGCTGCATCCGTTCGGCCGGATTGAGATAAATCTTGTAATAACGGGATAGCTCTGCTTTTAATTCAGGAAAGCCGGAGTATCCCAACGATTGAGCAAAACGGACTATGGTGGCCTCGCTTATTTTTAGGACTAAAGCAAGCTTGGTGATTGAGGAGAATACAACCTCATCGAAATGATCCTGTAGATAATCGGCAATCTTTTTCTGCTGCCTAGGTAGAGAATCATAGTTCTGCTGTATGCGCGCAAAGCTCTCATAAAAACGATCCAAAGATAAGCCTCCTATATTTACAACTCAGCGGAGACCCGAACTGCAGATCGTCAGATCATCCTGGGCGAAATCCTCCCACTTATAGAGGTTAAAGGCGCTGTGAAAACCGTCATGGGTAATAACAAAGCCTTGAGGAAATAAAGGCGGCAGTGATACGGAGGTAACGTCGAGTCCGTCAGTTTCCTGCTGATCTCCCCTGCCCCTGCTGTCGGTAGTAAAAACGGTCTTGACAAATCTATTATCTCCCTGCCTCTCATAGATCTTCACAGAGGAGGGAACCTTCATCCCGGAATCGCCCTGGTCTGACAAAAGCAGGTAGCCGGTGTTGTCCGCGCACTTGTACAGGGCCAGACCTTCACGATCCGAGGTTATGTTGTCATCGAGGGCGAAGAGGGAAATAGGGTCACTGCTCTTATCGGGATCGGCATAGTACTTATGGATGCACCTGTTCTCTTCAGCGGTATAGAGAAAACCCAGCTCATCATCAGCCACGGTTCCCTCATTTACCCTACCCGAATAATTAAGATCGCGGACCGCTGTTACCTTAACACCCTTGCCGCTGCCGTCATCCTCAAGAAGGTACTGCCGCAGAACCCCTCTTTTTTTGGGCCGGTCAAAGATATACATCGAACCATCCGACGGACGGCGGTATAAGGCAAACGCGTAGCTGTCCTTCTGTATGTCATTATTTTTACTGTCCTTATCAGCTAATGTAATCAGTATGTCGGAACCGGTATAATCCGGATTTATTCTGAATACTGCAACTTTGCCGGCCTTTCTTAAGTTGGCAGCTACAATATCAACTTCCCCACCGCCAAGCTTGAATGAGTAACGCAGATCAACATTATTTACCGCCGTGCCCAATGGAACCTGCTGCAGTTTTTTCCCTGACAGGTCCCATACCCAGAGACCCTCATCCTTATCGGTTCCGACTATTAAACTCTTCTCCGGTTTCGTAGGATGTATCCAGATAGCCGGATCATCCGCATTACCTGCGGCGGACAACGGACTGCCCGTGGGACTGGTAGTCACTAATGGGCTGACCGTGGTGGTTGGTTCGGCGAATAAAAGGCTCCCGGTCATTATTAACAAGCCGGCAATCATCAATATCATGATATGTTTAAACCTCATATAATCTCTCCTTAAAGTATCTGGATCATGAAGTCGCGGATCTTGATGATGTTGTCATAAAGCCAGTCAACATCCTCTTCCCACCATATGAGATCATCCAGGGAAGGCTGTCCCTCGGCTTCGGGAACTGTAGTAAGAGGACTCCAGGTGCCGTAGGTGTAATATGGGGCATAGCCCATACCGCCTTGATCATCGCCATGCGACCAGCGGATCATCAGCTTTGCCGCATTGGGATGCTTGGCGAATTTGGCAATTGAAATGGCATTCTTGCTCAAGAAGGTAGCTACCGGTTTAATATACCAGGCAATCTCAAAATCGAGGTTCTCTATCTCCCGCTCTCTCATTTTTGAGGGAGAAACAATACCCAGCGGCGGGTCTGTCTGGCCCTTGCCGCCTACAGCCGCAGCCACCGGTGAACCCCCGGACATCAGGATAACATCATTCTCCAGAAGGCGCTTCAGGAACTCATAACCGGCATTCTCCGTGCCATTGAGCACAATGTCTTCACCAAACTCTTCCCGGTAAGCTTCCTCCATAATTTCCGGAAACTGTGCAAAGCTGGCTAGAAAACGCAATTCCGAGCCGCCCAGCAAAGGGTCCTTCATTACAACTTTGCCCTTCCATTCGGCACGGGTCAGGTCCCACCAGGAGTCAACCGGTGATTCATCATATACCTCACCGTTATAAGCTATGGTCTTGCCCCCCAGTCGCTGTATGCCCAGATCTTCACCCCTGGCATACTTATTGAACTTGGCCTCGATATCATTAGGAGTCCACTTATAGACCCGTTTTTCAGGTAAAAACTCTTTATAGAGGGTCACCGTGTCGGAGGTCAGAATAACATCAACATTGAAAATTCCGGCATCCTGCTCCCTCATAACCTTTTCAAAAAGGTTGCCTGTTGAGATATCATAGGGCACTGCCTTGATGCCATACTTGTTATAAAAGGTTCTGGCAAAATCATAGACCCTGGAGGAGTTGCAGTAGATAACAACCTCTCCCTCTTCTTTAGCAGCAGCTTCAATAGCCGCCCAGTCATCTTCAGCGGTGCGGTAGTCACCCACCTGGGCCCATTCCTCCCACTGTTCCAGGGTCATTTTTTTCAGAGCCCTTTCCTTCTCCTGTTTACCGCCGGCAAAAATTATTACAGGGAGCAAAAGTACCAGACAAATCAAGAAAATTGTTCTCTTAGACATTATTTCTTCCTCCTTTTGGTATTGTCAATTCAGAAAAGCATCAGGCTGCAGCACAATCAATAGAGAAAGGTTACCATACAAAAAAACATGTGTAAACAAAAGTTTTCATTTATTTGTAAATTTTGAAATAAAATTTTCTTTTTTCTAATAATTTATCTATATTGACTTGCAAACCGTCATACATTAGGTTTTTAAGTGCAGGCTCATAATTTTTACTTAAAGCGTTAGTATCTTATTGTATTTCATATATAATTAGAATTGAAATTGCCTATGAAACGGCTTAGTGTTATGGTTTATATGCTGCTGCTCGCCTCTCTGGGGTTGTTCTTGGTTGCAGGGGTAGTATTTCCCATGGGCATCAATAGCCAAAAAGATGAACAGGAAGGTGATGAGACTCTTAAGTTCGTTCCAGAGCGGGAGGCCATGTACTACACCAGGCTGGCCGATAAAAAGGTTCAATGCCGGCTCTGCTTCCGTAACTGCGAAATAGCGGACGGCGAGCGGGGAGAGTGCCGAAACAGGGTGAACATAGGGGGCACTCTTTACACTATAATCTATGGGAAACCCTCTGCCATTCAGATAGACCCCATAGAAAAAGAACCCCAGTACCACATGCTCCCGGGTACACTTATACTCTGTTTCGGAACCGCAGGGTGCAATTTCCGCTGCCGATTCTGTCAGAACTGGCATCTCTCTCAGCAATCCCTGGAAGAGATGGCCCAGGTCTACCTGGTGTCTCCGGAGGAGGCCGTGGAAGAAGCCATTAAGAGGGGTATCCCCACCATCTCATTTACCTATAACGAACCTACATCCTTCTATGAATATGTATACGATATTGCCAGAATTGCCAAAACCAGGGGCCTGAATATACTCTGGCATTCCAATGGGGGAATTAATCCCGAACCTCTGCGGGAGCTGCTTCACTATACGGATGCGGTAACCATCGATCTCAAAGGCTTTACAGAGAAGTTTTATAAAGAGGCATGCTCAGCCAAACTTAAGCCGGTTTTAAATACCTTGAAGATCATCAAAGAGGAAGGAGTCTGGCTTGAGATCGTAAACCTGGTCATTCCCACTTTAAATGATGATCCCGAAGATATCCGGAGGATGTGTGAGTGGATCAAGGATAATCTGGGAACGCAGGTTCCCCTTCACTTTTCCCGATTCTATCCCGCCTTTCAACTGACCAACCTGCCGCCAACGCCTGTTGAGACTCTGGAGAAGGCCTATAGCATAGCTAAAGATGTGGGGCTGGAATATCCGACCATAGGAAACGTTCCCGGCCATCCCTGCAACTCCACCTTCTGCCCCAAATGCGGCAACACCCTGATAAGACGCATCCATTTCCAGGTGATCGAAAATAATATACAGAAGGGTAAATGTCGCTTCTGTGGGGAAGTCATTCCCGGCATATGGCAGGATTGAAGCTCCCCTGTACACATTTTAAAAAGTCTTTCACCTTCCCCCTTCTGGTTATGGGCTTCAGCGGTATGGTCGCCCAGATCATCCTGTTAAGGGAACTCCTCGTTACCTTTTTCGGCAATGAGCTGTCCATAGGAATAATACTGGCAAACTGGCTTATCCTGGAAGCTATAGGCTCCTATTTCCTGGGCAAGATCATTGAGCATATAGAGGATAAAGTGAGGCTCTTTATTACGGCCCAGTTAATCTTTTCTCTGAGCCTGCCTTTTGCTCTCTATTTAACAAGGGTAATCAAGGTGATCTTTGGCTTTAGCCCGGGCCAGGGGGTGGGTGCCCTGCAGATGATTCTCTTCTCTTTAGCCATCCTTCTTCCCGTCAGCCTCAGCCACGGCGCCCTCTTTACTTTCGGCTGCAGGCTTCATTTGCATTTAAACAACTCCGAATCACCCTCTGCCGGAGCAGGCAGGGTATATATCCTTGAGATTTTAGGAACAGTATTGGGAGGTATTGCCTTTACCTATGCTCTTCTGCCCTTTTTTCACTCCTTTCAAATCGCCTTCGGTGTAGTGCTGCTTAACCTCTTTGTCTGCCTATTACTATTAAAGCTCCCGCCTAAATCCGGATTATCCGGTAAGATCTTAAGCATCTTCACTTTAGCGCTCCTTTGCCTGGCAGCTTATATAACTTTCAGCGGCCAGGTCGAAATTCTGCACTGGAATTCAATAAAAAAGCAGTGGGGCAAGCTTGATGTTGTATACTATGAAAATTCTCCATTTGGAAATATCGCTGTGACCAAAAGAGAGAATCAATACGATTTTTACTCCGATGGTCTTCCAATAATAACCATACCTACTCCGGACATAGCATTTGTGGAAGATTTTGCCCACTTTCCACTCCTTTTTCATCCTGGGCCGGAGGAGGTGCTGGTGATCAGCGGCGGCGCCGGCGGCATTATAAGGGAAATCAGCAAGCACCCGGTAAAAAGCATTGATTACGCCGAACTTGATCCCCTGATTTTAAAGGTTTTGGCTGAGTTTTCGCCAACCCGCATTAAAGCCGAATGGCAGAGACCGGGAGTGCACATCCGCTATCTTGACGGCAGACATTACCTGAACAAAACGAACAGGAGATATGACCTCATCCTGATCGGACTTGGTAATCCAAATGATCTTCAGACAAACCGCTTCTTCACAATTGAATTTTTTACTCTGGCTAAGGCCAGGCTCAAAGAACAGGGAATTCTCCTGATAAACCTGCCGGGTTCCCTGACCTATTTAAGCGAAGAACTGAAAAAACTCAATGGTTGTATCTGGAAAACACTCAAGGAGGTTTATAAATATGTAAAGATTATTCCCGGAGAGACAAATCTCTTTTTAGCCTCTGATACTCTGGACCTGGCCTCGGTAACAGCTGATAAGCTCAACCAGAGGCTGGCGCACAGGAAACTTGAGGTAAATCTAATAACCCCCTTCTATATTAACTACCGCCTGGATGAAAGAAGGCGCAGTTGGTTTATAAATTCCATAAAAGAGACAGTGATCAGGCTTAACCGGGACTACCGCCCCTCTGGAGTCTTCTACAGCCTGAGCCTCTGGAACGCACAGTTCTCGCCTAAGCTGCAGAAACTATTCAGCCGTCTCGATGAACCAAAAACTCTGACTTTTATCTTTCTCTGTCTGACTTTTATCTTCATATTCACAGCCAGGGTGTTTTCAAAAAATATGCCTAAAATCTCGCTTTCTCTCTGCCTGGCCACTACCGGCTTCAGTGGTATGCTTTTCGATTTGGTCGTAGTATTTGCTTTCCAGGTAGTATTTGGCTATATCTACCACAGAATTGGTCTTATTATTACCGCTTTTATGATGGGAACAGGACTCGGCGGGCTTGCAATAACGCTCTGTATGGAAAAGATAAAAAGAGAGCTGCTCACCTTCCTCTCTTTGGAGGCCGGTCTCATCCTCTTCTCTATCCTGCTGCCCGTTATATTCCTTAAAATCATACCCTCCTGGCAGGTAATGGGAATTCTATTCCCATTTGAGCCCCTTTTTTACCTGCTCAGTCTTACCGGGGGTATACTGGTGGGAGCTGAGTTTCCACTGGCCGTTAAGATTTTTCTTAAAAAAAGCACAAATTTCAGCAGGAGCGTGGGCTTGCTGAATGCCCTGGATCTTACCGGCGGCTGGCTGGGAGGCATCCTGGGAGGGGTTGTTTTATTGCCCATCCTCGGCCTTGGCCAAACCTGCTTGGTGCTCGTAATGCTGAAACTCACTGCTTTCATTCTTCTTATTTTCTCCTCAAAAAGGTATTGAAGATTAGCTGAACTACTGAGATAATAGATAATTGGTGGTGGCTATGCCTCTTTTGCTCTTTTTAAATAAGGAGGCTCTAAAATATGCTTTTAAAAAGCAATCTCATTCTTCTGATATTGACCGTGGCCGGCGCCCAGCCCTGGGCTGATCCTGTGGTGGTCCTGCCCCCGCCTGAATACTCAGGTAAAGTCTCACTGGAAGAAGCAATCTTTAAAAGAAAGTCCGTGCGATCCTTCAGGAATGATGCTCTTACCCTTGCCGAGATCTCTCAACTTTTATGGTCTGCCGGGGGAAAGACTATTGATGCTTTAACCGGACCCAGCAGATCGCACCCCTCGGCAGGAGGTATCTATCCCCTGGAAATATATCTGGTTGTGGGTAAGGTAAGAGGTTTAAAGCAGGGTATATATAAATATTTCTGGCGGGACCACACCCTGCAGATGGTGAAATCCGGAGATCACAGGAGCTCCCTGGCCGGAGCGGCATTAAAGCAGTTATTTATTGAACAGGCTCCGGCAACCATCGTGCTCACCGCTTTATACAGGAAAACCGCCAGGGTCTATGGTAACCGGGGAACCATACGCTACGTGCCCATGGATGCCGGACATGCAGCCCAGAACCTTTATTTACAGGCAGCAGCCATGGGACTGGGAACCGTAGCCGTGGGGGCTTTTAATGATAGATCAGTTAAGAAGGTTCTCGCTCTGTCCCGGGAAGATCCTCTCTATCTTCTGCCTGTAGGAAAGCCGTCCCATGATTAGCGGTAAGCCAAAGAATATTCTTTCCGGTTTAATCATGCTGACACTGGGCATCTGCATTCTCGCCGTACCCCTTGTTTCTCATAAGCCGCCGCCGGCTTCCGCACAGGAATTGCTTAGCCAGGATATCTCTCATTTGCAGGAGGCTGATTTCTACGAAAAGCTCTTTAAAAAAGAAGTGGAGTGTCAGCTCTGTCCCAGGCGCTGCCTTATTCAGGATGGCGAGCGCGGGGATTGCCAGGTACGGCAGAATCAGGATGGAATACTCTATTCACTGGTCTATGGGAAACCCTGCTCCTTCAGTATTGAACCCATAGAGAAAGCCCCGCTATTTCACTTCCTGCCCGGTCACACACGCCTCTGTATTGCCACAGCGGGCTGCAACCTTCGCTGTAAATACTGCCAGAACTGGCAGATTTCGCAGAAAAAACCGGAAGAAGTGGAGCATCTGGAGCTCTCTCCACAGCAGGTGGTAACCGCGGCCCTCAATTACGGCGCACAGTCAATCTGCTTTACCTTTTCGGAGCCAATTATTTTTTATGAGTATATGTACGACATAGCTAAACTGGCTAAAGAAAACGGCTTAAGAACTTCAATGGTATCCAATGGCTATATCGAGCCTGAACCCCTTAAACATCTTCTCAAAGTCCTCGATGCTGTTAAAATTGACCTTAAGGGATTTACCGAAGAATTCTATCAGAATATCACCCTCGGAGAGCTCGAGCCGGTACTGGCTGCCTTGAAAATCATCAAACAACAGGGAATATGGTTGGAAATTGTCAATCTTCTGGTTCCCACTCTCAACGATGATCCGGAAGATATCAGGCGCATGTGTGAATGGATCAAAGAAGAGTTGGGAGCTGAAGTACCCCTGCATTTCAGCCGCTTTTTCCCCATGTACCGCTTAACCAACCTGCCCGCCACCCCTGTAACTACCCTGGAAAAAGCCCATGCTGTGGCAATAGCCATCGGTTTAAAATATGTCTATATTGGAAATATTCCCGGACATGTTTGCAACTCCACGTTTTGTCCCAACTGCGGCAAGAAGCTGATCCAGCGTGTGCAGTTTACCGTATCACAGAATAATCTGAGCTCGGGAAGGTGCCCCTTCTGTGGAGAAGTGATCGCCGGATTCTGGTAAATCAGCCATGAAAATCACTTTTCTCTACTATTCGATCATGCTCTTTTTACTGCTCCTCTATTCCATTCTCATGGGCTATGGCTCTCTATACCGTGATTACACTGTCAGGCAGGTGGAAGGAAACAGATTATTGATAGAGACTTCAGGATATCATGACATACTGAAATTCACGGTCAGAAAAAGTCCGTCAGGGGCTTTCAGCGATTTCAAGCTCCTGGAAAGCTTCGAAAGCCCGCTCTATGCCTCGAGAGAAGATATTGCCGCCTACTTTGCCCGGCTTGAGGGCAGCGGGCCTGAAGAACTGAATAAAGTAGATGGAATCACCGGTGCTACGGTAACCAGCGAGGCCATCATAAACGCGCTTCACGGGCTTTCGGCCTCGCCTCTTCTCAGATGGAAAGAGATGACCCTTTTTGTGCTGTTGTGGGCATCAGTTATTCTATTTTCCATACTGAAAAAACATCGTCTTCTGGCTATATTGAGTTCGCTTTGCTTTTTGATAATAGGAGTAATTTATAATTCTCCTGTTGGGATCTATTCCCTCTTCTCTCTGGCAAACTCTTTCCGTTTACTGCCCCTTCTGTCTTTAATGAGCGTGCTGCTCTATAAAAATGTCTACTGTGCCCATATCTGTCCTTTTGGCTTTCTGCAGAGAATAGCCGGCCGGCTTCCCATTAAGAAAAGGTGCAGCCCTGCTCCTGTTTTAAGATCAGGGAAATATATCCTGCTCTTTGTTGCTTTAACCTCCCTCCTTATGGGAAAGCAGCTTATCTTAGAGCCCTATGCTTATCTCTTTTCCCGCAAGCTTGTCTGGTGGATATACCTTCTTCCCCTGGCCATGCTGGGCATATCTCTATTTATCCCCCGCTTCTGGTGCAGATTATTCTGCCCCATGGGGGCTGCCATGCAGATCGGCAGAGAAATTAAGAAGTGGGCCTTTAGAGGCCGGCCTCCCCGCATCTCCTTGCAGGCAGACAGAGGCAGGGGCGCTCTCTGGCTGCCCCTTCTGCCCTTTGGTATAATCCTTTTCTCCAATGTGATGTTGTATCTGCATCTTTAAATTGTGGCTGTCCCTTAGCTTGCAAAGAGAGCTGTTTTTTCCACAGCCAGATAGATGAACCAGGCTCCCGAGATTACTGCAGTGAATCTTGCCGCAGTTCGCACACTGCTGAAGCGTGAAATAAGCGGGGAAAAGAGAAAGGGCAAAAGGTATACACTGGTGGCCAAAAAGAAAAAGATAAAGAAGAGCACCCCTCTTCCTATTTCTCCCAGAGACAGGGTATAACTTAAAGCCAGGAGAAAGGGGGGGCAGAGGTTAATTCCGGCTAAAAAACCAGCTATAAACAGAAAACCCTGCTTTTGAAAATACCCGGCACTGATATTACACAATCTCCAGCGGGGAAAGTTTTGAATTGTTCCGTAAAGAATCATGAGAAGGCCCAAAAATAGGAATAGAGCGGGTATGATTATTCTCTGAAAAAGCGGGAAATCTTTAACATAGCGGCCGAGCAAGCCTACCAGAGAGCCGAAAATGATGTAGGCTGCCAGACGGCCCAGCATGAAAAGAGCTAAAGAGATAGCTGTTTTTTTAAAGGCCCCTTGCTCACGCGAGAGCATGATCGGAGCCAAAACCGGGTAGCAATACCCGAGGCAGAAGATACCGCTGGAAAAACCTAAAGCTAAAGCCTTGAGTATCATTTTAAATAAGCTTGAAGTTTTTTCTTGCCTTCTTCAGTCATCATACTCCAATCCCAGATAACAGTTTCATCAATCACCACCCCCACTTCCCTGACTCCCTCTACGCTGCCAATTTTCTCCTCTATCAGGCTGACAATAAGATCGGCCAGAGGGCAAAAGGGCGAAGTGAAGATCATGGTGATCAAAACTTTATCATTTTCAATCTCAACCCTTCTGATTAATCCCAGTTCAACGATAGTAAAATCTATTCCAGGGTCTTTAATAGTGGCAAGTGCCTGCATAATTCCCTCACTTGTAAGCCTGACAGACCCGGACTCTAACTTACCTGAAGAGCTGAGCAGGAGCCGGGGAAGAGAAATTAAAAGCGCGCCCAATCCGCAGAAGAGGAAAACCAGGGCAATCTGAACCGGTAGGCTTTTTTTCATTCCTGTGACCACCCCTTAAGCTTATTGAACAGCTCTTTATTTTATACCATCACAGTACCATACTGACATGTTCCATCTTCGACTGCAATGGACTCCGATTGTAGTTTTGCCAAAATCTTGTTCGCTCCGGCTGGGCTCGATCACCTCGATCAGATACTACGCGGCAGCCGCCCTGTTCTTGTGTGTCAGAATCTTTGCTTCATTATTTACAGATAATAGTGTATGTTCTTTTAAGCAGATGGATAATAATTAGAAAAAGAGAAATATATGGCAAACAACAAAACATTCAATGACCTTGGACTATCAGCAAGAGTACTGGACGCAATCAATAAAAAGGGGTTTGAAGAACCAACCGAAATTCAAGCCATCACTATCCCTGTAATGCTAAGAGATGATACCAATATCATCGCGCAGGCCCAAACAGGCACCGGCAAAACGGCTGCATTTGGATTGCCGCTGATAGAAATGGTTAATACAAAATCCCAGGCCGTTCAGGCACTGATCCTGGTTCCTACACGAGAGTTAGCCATCCAGGTATCAGAAGAAATCAGTTCACTCAAAGGAGATAAGAATATCAAGGTCATACCGATATATGGCGGCAGTACTGACGCATCAGTATTTTCAATAGGGCCGGGAGGAAGAATTGTGGAGCGATGGGATAGGTTTTATCGCAGTGCGGGCTGGATCAAACACTCAGTTGGCTTTTTATCCAGG
>JAUVWI010000140.1 GCA_030604195.1 Spirochaetales bacterium | reverse complement strand
TCCCGGAGAAAAATATCGGGCTATACAAAAAACCTGCTCCCGGTGCGATTTGCCTTATCCTTCTGGATACGGGACCTAACAAGGCGAAGTCAATTTCCCCCATCAATTATATTGATGCGAGTTAGAGGGTAAAGGCGGAAAACCCGATCGGCGATGCACCTGACCAGGTCCCTTTTTTTTAAACACTTACCTCAGTAAGAACATCCATTTCTAACATTAGAACGGAGTAGAATAATTCATCCTTACTTTTACCTTATGATATCTTCCTGACAGCTTTTATTAAATTATCCTGATAAAATAGAATTCAATATTATTTTGACATTCGGCAAACATATAACTATCATTAATGAGAATGATAGTTAAGCGGAAAAAATGTTTCTATAAACTTGCTCTCTCGGGCATTGCTGGCATAATGAGTCCTTTAAATCGACAAACACAATGCCTCTTTCTATTCCTTGATATAAGATAAGAGGATGAAGTTATGGACCCGGAGAAAGAATACCATCTCGAACTCAAACGAGGTGATGTAGGGCGATATGTCCTGCTCCCTGGGGATCCCTGCCGGGTACCGAAGATCGCCGCTTGTTTTGACCAGGCCCAGGAAATAGCCTTTAACCGGGAATACCGCACCTTCACCGGCACTGTTGACGGAATCAGAATATCAGCGACCTCAACCGGAATCGGCTGTCCGTCAACTGCTATCTGTGTTGAGGAGCTCGTCAGGTGCGGCGCCGATACCTTTATCAGGGTGGGCACTGCGGGAGGGCTGCAGCCGGGGATTAAGCTTGGTGATCTTTGTATCACCACTGCTTCTGTCCGGGATGAAGGAACGACACGGCAGTATGTGCCCCTGGAATATCCAGCTGTAGCTGACTTTGAAGTTACGGCGGCCCTGAGAGATGCGGCACAGATGCTCGGCTTCCGCTATCACCTGGGAATCGGACATACCAAGGATGCATTTTATACCGAAGGAGGTACGGACCTGCCACTGTTAGAGCACTGCCGGGAGCGGTGGAAGGTATGGGAGCGGGCAAACGTTCTTTCAACATCCATGGAGGCCGCTGCTCTCTTTGTAGTATCAGCCTTCAAGAAGGTGCGTGCAGGAGAAATCCTTGCCATCATCGGCTTGACCTATAAGAATGAGCCGATCGTGGCCAAGGAGGGAATCGATGAGTCAATACAGGTGGCAATTGAGGCAGTAAAGATCCTTGCTGAACAGGATCAGGCAGCAGGAAGAAAGGTTGATTAAGCAAGATGATAACCAGGGAAAAATTGATCAGAAAGTTTAAAGATGAAGCGGTAGCGGTATATTTAATTAAGAATGAGGAGGATGGGCCCGATTTTATAAGGTATGTGGTATCCACTCGTGATACAAGAGACTTGATGAATTATCCGGAAATTATAAACTGTGATTTTACCAATCTAATGCAAAATGGAATTACCAATGCCTTAAAAGGAATCAATATCCTTGAAGGCTTAAGCGTCATCAATTCCAAATCGGTTAATGTCTACCATATCCTTCGCGGCGGTTTGAATTTTAAAGTGAGGGATGCCCTGAGAAAGGCTTTTGGCTATAAGTGGCACTCAAGTTCTTATATCTCGAGCCAGCGGGTGTTAAAAGAGGGTAAGTTTGAAATCAGTGAAGATTACTATCGCAAATTTGTTGTTCCGGATAATGCCACCGTTTACACAGCAGATATTGTAGCTTCAGGGGTTTCCTTAAATCATGGCATTGAATACATCAATAATTACCTGGAATCTCAGAATTCCCAGCTTAAAACTATGATCTTCATCACTATCGGCTGCATTGAAGCGGAAAAGGTTCTATTCAAATGGCATAAGATTTTCAAGAAGAGTTTTCCGGATTATGACAGGACAATTTTGATCTACCTGGAGGGAAGATTTGCCTTAGCCACTAAAAAAACGCCGCTTTGCAATCTTTTATACGATACGGATCTGCTAAAAAATTATAAGCTTGGAGCCTTGTTAACACCGGAGTTTGAGCATGCTCAACTTGACAGGATTATCATTGGCCTGGAAGCATGTGCGATTTATGACGGTGGTAAAAAGGGGTTTGAGCCGGTTAATCATATCGAGGAGATTTTGGAGTTCTGGGAAAAGCAGATGGAAATGGCAGAAAACAGAAATCTATCACTGTGGGAGGAATATAACGCCAGATTCCCTCTGGATATGTATTTTTCCGATATCGATCAATTGAAAACCGGGGGCCTGGATGTTCTGGAGAAAAAGAAAGCTGAATTCTGGCAGGGATTGTCAAAAGATGAATACAGTAAATTGTACGGAAAGTTCAAATGGCTGTGGAGTGATGAAAGAATCATGGCAGCCAGAGCTCCGGGGAGTTTCCTGCAGGTGTGCCAGAAGAAAATAAAATATTTAAAAAGTCTTATTGCGGATGTGATAGCCTAATGTGGCAAAGCCACATTCAAGATTATCAGGATTTAAGGTACTAAGCAAGATAGCTCGATCAAGATATCCTGATCAGAATAGCCCGATTAAATCACCGCATTTTACTCTGGGCCAGTTTTACCGCCTCCAGAATTGTCTCATAGCCGGTACAGCGGCAGAGATGTTTGTTCAATGCTTCTACTATTTCTTCTTCGGAGGCATCAGAGTTTTTAGTTAAAAGATCATATGTTCGCATAATCAGGCCGGTAGTACAGAAGCCGCACTGCACAGCCCCTGCTTCGATGAACGCCTCCTGAATGGGATGGAGCATATACCCGTCTGACAGGCCCTCAACCGTGAGAACCTCAGCGTCTTGTGCCTTTTTGGCAAGGATCGTACAACTGGTAACCGCTTCTCCATTCATAATCACTGTGCATGAGCCGCACTGTCCTACTCCGCAGCCGAGCTTGGCCCCGGTAAGATCGAGTTTATCCCGCAGAACATCCAGTAGAGTAACACGATTTTCCTCGATCTCGATTATATGGAATGTGCCGTTGACTTTAAGGTTGATGGTGGGCATTTTATCCTTCCTCCTTTAAGGCTTTGAGAATGACATCGGCTGTAACCGGAAGCCGGGTAAAGTCCGCACCCGTTGCATCTCTGATAGCGTTCAGGATTGTTGGCGCAACTGCCACAATCGGATGTTCAGCAATCGGTTTAGCGCTCCATGGTCCTTCCTCGTTCGGAGTCTCAACGAATTTCACGGTGAGCTTTTTCGGCATGTCCTTGATCCTTGGCAGCTTGTACGGGCCGAAGTTCGGATTTTGAATCGTCCCATCCTCCTTAAACTCGATCTTTTCCATCAGAGTTGAGCCCATCCCCTGGACCACACCACCGACCACCTGGCCACGGCAGGTTTGGGGATTCACTACCTTGCCAGGATCAAAGGCAGAGGCGAAGTGCAGTACTTCAACCTTACCGGTAGCCTTTTCGATCCTGATCTCGGCCGCCTGACAGCCGAAAGTCCAGGATCCTGCAGCATTGCCCATCCCCGTGTCCGGGTCCGGCTCAATTACCCCCTGCACCCTGTAATTTCCCGTGGTATGAACAGGTATGCCCACTGTAAGACCGTTCTCAAACATGTATCCCCTGGCCAG
>JAUVWI010000067.1 GCA_030604195.1 Spirochaetales bacterium | reverse complement strand
GATATTATGCAAAAAGAAGGCTGCGAAGCATTGAAAAAAAAAGTAAAATATCCTATAACTAGTTTTCAGTTTCTAATAAATAAAGCACTCTCGCTTTATGACATTCAGACTCCTGATGGGAAAGAGGAAATTTTAAAGAATTTGACACCATATATCTCCAGTCTCGATTCACAGGTTAAGCAGGAGGGTTCGTTGCGCCTGCTGGGAGAAAATTTACAGGTTGACTTTGAATCGGTAAAGAGCGATTTTTATAAATACCGGAATAAGGAAAAAACCGGAGATCTGACAAAAAAACCGCAAAATACGAGCCGGAAAATAACAGGCGATCTATTCCTGATGCTGGCTGTGGCTGCCAACCGGGAGTATTTCCCGGAAGTAAGAAAAAGGCTCTTTCCGGAAGATCTGGAAGATCCCCGGGCACGTGATATATACATTGCTTTAGAGGATTGTTTTCGGGAAAAAGAAAATACGAACGACGCTTTGCTGGAGCGACTTGGAGATGAGGAATTAAAGAATCTGATATTGGAAAAGACATCAACAGATGAATTCTCTATAAACCCTGAAATCCTGATCGGTGACGGCATAAAACGGGTCAGGGGTCGGAGCCTTGAAAATAGAGGAAAGCAGCTCTCTGTGCTTTTGGCGCAGGGAGGCGGTAAGGATGACCGAAGAGAGAAGGATCTCTTGTCAGAGAAAGAATATATAGATAAAGAATTGGAAAATATGAAGGTGATGGAGAATGTCCGATCTACAGAATGAGCCTGCAATAATTAAACTTATTGAGTTTGCAAAGGGTAAAAAGAGTATTACCTATGATGAGGTTAACGATTTTTTACCTGACAATATCGTTAATTCAGATAGAATTGATGAAGTTATCGGCATACTGGAAAGGCATAACGTCAAGCTCGACGAAGAAGATATCGATCTCGAGACTGAAGAAGAAAAACCGGCCAAACATGAGAAAAAGATGATTTACGGTGAAAAAGAAAGCTCCGTGGATGATCCGATACGGCTCTATTTAAGGGAAATCGGCAGGGAGAAGCTGCTCACAGCAGAGCAGGAAGTGATTCTGTCCAAGAGAATGGAAGATGGCGAAAACATAATTACCAGGGTTATTAAAACTTCCGGGATTTTGCTCCCGGAGGTATTTAAACTGGGGGTTCGCATAAATGCCAGGGTTGATCCCCGGGAATTAGAACTGTCGAAAAAAGAGATTTCCGAATACCTGGCGGAAAAGCGCAGGCTTATACAATACTATCGGGAATCTTTGCGGGATTATTTTAACCCTTTGCGTATGTTTATGGAGCATAAACGCAAATTGGATAATGAAGGGATAAATCTTCTTAAAGATAGAGAGTTGATAAAACGTAAAGAGGAATTGATAGCTGATCTGCAGAAAATTGAGCTGCGCCAGCAGGAGATCAATCATATAGCTGAAAAGTTTCTAGATGTGTCCAGACGGATTAGAAACATTAAAGATGAAAAAAAGAGAATCCGTAAGCAGCTTTACGTGAGCAGCCGGAAAGAGACACGCGATCTTTCCAGGAAGTTGACTCAGAAGAAGGCCAGGGAGGAGATTGAAGAGGAGCTCAATCTCACTGCGGACGAGATCAGGGAATTGATCAGAACCATCCAGGTAAATGATAAGAAATTGTTAAGATTAGAAGTTGAATTTCATAATTCCGTTAGCGAGATCCTGGAGATGAGCAAAGAGATCGAACATGGACGGATAATGATGAAAAGCGCCAAGGATCGCTTGATCAAGGCCAACCTGCGCCTGGTGGTGAGCATTGCCAAGAAATATACCAACCGCGGTCTTCATTTTTTTGACCTGGTGCAGGAGGGCAACATTGGTCTGATAAAGGCGGTTGAGAAATTCGAGTATCGCAAAGGCTACAAGTTTTCAACCTATGCCACCTGGTGGATAAGGCAGGCAATTACCCGTTCAATCTCAGATCAGGCGCGTACTATCCGGGTACCGGTGCATATGATCGAACAGATTAATAAAGTGGCCAGAGAATCAAGACAGCTTATGCAGATGCTGGGACGTGAGCCTAATGATGCTGAAGTGGCCGAGAGGCTTGGCTGGTCCGCTCAGAGGGTCAAGACAGTTAAGAGCGTAGCCCGGGAACCTATTTCATTAGAGACGCCGATAGGGGAAGAGGATGATTCCCTGCTTGGGGATTTTATTGAAGATAAAGACATTGAGAATCCGGCCAGCCAAACCGCTTTCAAGCTGCTCCAGGAGCAGTTAACAGATGTGCTGCAGAGCCTGCCGCCCAGGGAGCAGGAAGTGCTGAAAATGCGTTTCGGGCTGGAGGATGGTTATTCTCTTACCCTCGAAGAGGTCGGATTATACTTCAATGTTACCCGGGAAAGGATACGTCAAATTGAGGCCAAGGCTTTACGGCGATTACGGCATCCCAAGCGAAGCCGGAGACTGAAAGACTATTTAGAACATTAAGGGGATAAAGCGATGATAGAGAATGTATTTGACAAGCTTAGAACTTTACAGGAAATTCTCTCCCTGAAATTCCAGGTTCAGAGGGAAATCGAAGAGATACCCGGGGCATTAGCCACCAGGACAGAGCTTTTGAATCGTCTTAAAAAGGGTTATATAGACAAGAGTAAAAACTTAAATGACTTAATTGAGAGTACAAAGAAGTTAAGAACAAGGGCCATTGAAGCTGAGGCTGAGCGGGAAAAATTCGAGAAACAGATGGATATTATTCAAACCCAGAGGGAATATGAAGCTTTAGATAAAGAAATCCGTGATGCCGGCGAACGTGAACAGGAATTGCGCCGGAGCCTTCAGCGCGAAGAACAGGTTGTCGAGGAGATGAAGGTAAAGCTGGAAAAAGAAGAGATGATGATCAAACAGCAGGAAGAGGAGGTGGAAGCAGAGCAGGGACACATACAGCAGGAGGTGGATAGTAAACAGAAGGAACTGAAAAAGCTGGAGACCAGGGAGAAAAAAATCACTCCCGGGCTGGATGAAGCTATCCTTTTCAAGTTTGCCCGTATTATCAAGAATAAATCCGGGCTGGGTATCGTTCCCATAGTGGATGGGGTCTGCAGCGGCTGTCATATGATTCTTCCCGGCCAGTTTGTAAATAATGTTCGAAGCGGACGGGAAATAATGTTCTGTCCCAACTGTTCGAGGATTATTTTTTTCCACGATGATGTAAAAGAGGAGCAGTAGTAAGAAAATATAAGGCAGGGCAGGTTACCGCTGCCGGTATTTGCCGGTAGAGGAAAGTCCGGGCTCCGTAGAGCATGGTGCCGGGTAACTCCCGGGCACTGACAGGCCGATTGGCCTGCCGGTGATAGATAGTGCCACAGAAAATATACCGCCCGCTCAAATTCATGCGGGTAAGGGTGAAAAGGCGGGGTAAGAGCCCACCGCCCGCTTTTAAGGTAACTTTAGCGGGGCACGGTAAACCTCATCAGGAGCAAAGCCAAGCAGCAGGGGGACTGCTCGTCCAGAACCCTGCGGGTAGGCTGCATGAGCGAACAGGTAACTGTTACGCCCAGATAGATGGTAGCCCAATGACAGAACCCGGCTTATCGCCCTGCCTCTTTTCTTTTGTGCCATTTTCGTGCTATGATAGCTCAAAATATTGTTATTATAGAAATAATTTTTAAGTCCATTGCAGTCGAAGATGGAACATGCCAGTATGGTACTGCTATGGGATAGAAAGACTTAATGTTTTTGAATATTGAGAAGTATCATTACCAGCCGCCCAAGAAGAAAAAGAAGCGATGGAAAATATTAACGGCGGTAATACTGGTGTCGGCCCTAATTGCAGCAGGCTGGATATACCGTGTGGACAGGCGTTTACGGTCGGTAATGCAGCCGGAATCACAGGAAAACGGGCTGGACGAGCTCTGGAACAACCGGATGTATGACGAAATTATTTATCGGAGCGGAGAACTGCTGGCAAGAGCCCCTCTGGATTACCGTGCTCTGACCTTTAAAGGTTTTTCTTCTTTCTATAAAGCGGTTTCTAAAATATCCTTTGAGGAAAAGATTTTCTACCTGGATGAGGCGGTATGTTCTTTGAGGCTTGCCCGCCTTTCCGGCAATTCCAACTGGTCTGCAGAAACCGCATATGTGTTGGGCAAGGCCTACTACCATAAGGGGAAATATTATTACGATCTGGCCATTCGCTATCTTGAAGAAGCGCTCGGGCAAGGTTATTCAGGTGAAGATATTTACGACTACCTGGGGCTCTCCTATACTCAGCTTGATGACCGTAAGCGGGGTCTGGAATATTTTATGCTGGCTTATGAAAAGAACCCAACGGACCTGCTTATGCTCACCATGGCACAGAATTACTTTCAGCTGAAAAAGACCGAAGAGGCGGAGGAATATCTTATCCGGGCAATAAATAGAACCGACGATAAAGCTATCGAGGAGAAAAGCCGTTTTCTCCTTGGCCGGCTCTATTTCGAAAGGGGCGCCTATTTTAAATCGGAAAATGAGTATCAGGAAATACTGGAGCTGAATTCCCGGTCTGCTGATGCCCATTATTATCTGGGTGAGATCTACCTTAAGCTGAATGATCTGATTAAAGCCAGATCAGAGTGGCGTAAGGCTTTAATTATTGACCCATCACATTATGGGGCAAAACTTCGATATTATAAATAGATATAGATTTGGAGGTTAGCGCATGGGGCTTGGTAAGATGTTTGAAGCCTTTTCCACAGATATTGGTATTGATCTTGGTACCTGCAACACTCTGGTTCATGTGAAAGGAAAGGGCATTGTTCTTTCTGAGCCTTCCGTAGTTGCAGTAGAGCGGGGGACCAAGAGAGTTGTGGCAGTGGGCACGGAAGCTAAAAAAATGCTCTGGAAAACACCGGGGGATATTATTGCTATCCGGCCCATGCGAGACGGCGTAATTGCGGACTTTGAAACAACTGAAAAAATGATCCGTTATTTTATCGGCAGAGTGATTGCCCGGAAATGGTTTGTAAAACCGCGTATGGTAATTGGAGTTCCCGCCTGCATAACCGAGGTGGAAAAGCGGGCGGTAAGGGAAAGCGCCGAACAGGCCGGCGCCCGTGAGGTCTACCTGATAGAGGAATCAATGGCCGCTGCTATCGGCGCCAATATTCCAATTTTAGAACCCGCCGGGCACATGATTGTGGATCTGGGGGGCGGCACAACCGAGATATCAGTTATCTCCCTGGGAGGAATGGTGGTTTCCAATGCTATCAGGGTAGGGGGGAATGAATTTGATCAGGCCGTAATAAAGCACGTGCGCAATATTCACAACCTGATAATCGGTGAACAGACCGCTGAAAATGTGAAGATCACCATTGGCAATGCTTATCCGGACAAGAAAATAGAGAAAATGGAGATTAAGGGAACCGATGCCATTACCGGGTTGCCCAGGCGGCTGGAAATGGATTCTGTAGAGGTCAGGGAAGCTCTGCAGGAACCCACAACTACAGTGATCGAGGAGATCAAGAAAAGCCTGGGACAAACCCCGCCTGAACTGGCCGCTGATATTGTGGAGCGGGGCATAGTAATGACCGGCGGCGGCTCACTCTTAAAAGGATTGCCTAAACTGATAGCAAAAGAAACCGGCGTGCCGGTTATTTTAGCTGAGAATCCCCTTCTCTGTGTCGCCACAGGCGCCGGAAAATTCCTGGAGGGCCTGAAAGACATGGGCAAAAAGTATTATAATATTAGAAGTTAAGCTGAAGCTTTATTAATGGTAAGGGCCCGGATAATTTTACAGAAACGCAGGGTTGGTGTTACCTGCACCTTCCTGGTGTTAATAAGCCTCCTCCTAATCCTCTTCTCCAGCCGCGGCCTGACTGTAAGACCAAATGAAATCGGACAATCGTTTCTTTCGGTATTTCAGATCAGTGTCTCCCGTATAGGTTCATGGATAGGGGATACCTGGAATTCGATTAGCGAATTAAGGCGCCTGCAGCAGGAATTGGAATTGGCCCGTCAGCGATTAGCCGAGTATGAGGGGCTTTCCCGCGACCTGGTGGAGCTGCGCCAGGAGAATGCCCAGCTCAAGGAACAGCTGGATTTCTCCAGGGCTCTGCCCTTTAAACAGATACCGGCAGAGGTTATTGGTAAGGATCCGGGCAATCTTTTTTCAACCATTGTAATCAACAAGGGATCCAGCGCCGGGTTGCGGCGCGGGATGCCGGTGGTCGCTTTTCAACGCGGACTCCAGGGGTTGGCAGGAAAGATAATTGAGGTCTCCCTGTTCTCTGCCACAGTGCTGCCCATATTTGATCCGGCCTCCTATGTAGCCGCCCGCCTGCAGGATTCACGTTACGATGGTCTGGTTAGCGGCAGCAGGTTGGACCAGGGTAGCCTGACAATGCAGTATGTCAAGAAACTGGCCAAAAACGAGGTCCAGTATGGTGAGTTGGTGATCAGTTCAGGAATGGGTGGTGTTTTTCCAAAAGGTATACACATAGGGCGCGTACGGGAAGTACGGGCCAGAAGCTATGAAGCCTCTTTAGAGCTGGAGATAGAGCCTATAGTCGATTTTTCCCGCCTGGAATACGTTTTTGTTCTGGATACCGGGGGCTAAGTGGAAAGAACGGCCAGAGACTTGATAATTATTATTGTTATCCTTGCTGCAGCTCTGCTGCTGCAAGCCACCCTGCTGGAGCGGGTGGCAATAAAAGGGGTGAAGCCCGATATAGTGCTGATTATCCTGGTATTTGTTTCCTTGCGCAAAGGCTCCATGGCAGGCCAGCTCTCCGGCTTTATTTCCGGTATTATTGAAGATCTCTTGAGTCTGGCCCCTCTGGGATTTCATGCCTTTTCCCGCACCCTTATCGGCTTTCTCTATGGGCTCTTTGAGGGTAATATCTTCCTTGATCCTGTTTTCATGCCCTTGATAGTTGTGGCTGTGGCTACGATAATAAAGGCTATTCTCTCTTCACTGGTAGTGCTTTTGTTTTCAATTTCCACCGGCGGCTACGGCAGCTGGGGTGTGCGTCTTTTTATTGAAGTAGGCTATAATGCCCTGCTTTCCCCCTTTCTATTCGCTTTCCTGGGTCTGATAAGAGCCTTAAAGCCCAGGGATAAAGATAAGATGTGAAAAGAAAATGAGCCTGGAGCTTTCTTCCGGTCTGAGAAAACCCTCTTTTGTCAAAAGACGGGCCATATTCCTCTTTATTTCCATTATCCTGTCATTTGTTTTTCTTTCCAGCCATCTCTTTATTCTGCAGGTAGTTAAGGGGCTGGAGTATAAGCGGCGGGCTCAGGCTGTTGCCCGCCGGCAGATGCCTATTCCCGCGCAACGGGGAGAGATCTATGATCGCCGTTACGATATACCGCTGGTAGTGAATAGAGATTCCTTTGCCGTGGATGTGATCCCCGGTGAGGTTGGTGATAATGAACGTCAGGAGTTATTCAGGAAGTTAAGCATCCTGCTGAATATTACGGTAGAGGAAATTGAGAAGCGGGTGCCGCCCAGGTACCACCATCTCTACCAGCCAATTGAAATTAAAAGCGGCATAGACTTCGAGACAATTGCCTATCTGGGTGAGCATATAGAAGAATTTACCGGTGTTACCTGGCACAATAAGCCGGTGCGCAGCTACCTGGAGAGGGGTACTTTTGCACATGTTATCGGCTATGTGGGCGACATTACCCGTGAGGAAATCCAGGTTCTCTACAACCGCGGCTACAGCTTCGGCAGCGTGCTGGGTAAGAATGGCATTGAAAAACGGTATGACCAGGTGCTGCGCGGCAGGGACGGCACCCGTTTCCGGCTGGTGGATGTTCGGGAGAGAAGCCTTAAGAAGAAGAGCAGTGAGGATATCCCGCCGGTGCCGGGTAATAACCTGGTGCTTACCATAGACAGGAATATTCAATACCTCTGTGAACAGGCCCTGGGTGAGCGTATAGGCTCGGTGGTGGTGGTTAAACCGGCAACCGGAGAGGTGCTTGCCCTGGTCTCTTATCCGGCCTATGACCCCAACATATTTTTCACGGATAAAGCAGCGGCGGAATATAAGCGGCTTTCCCTGGACCCGGCTTCTCCTTTTTTAAACCGCGCCATACAATCTTCTTATCCCCCGGCATCAGCATTTAAGATAGTCATGTCCACGGCCGTGGCTGAGGAAGAAGTATTCTCACTCAACCAGACGGTAAACTGCACCGGTAAGATTGAATATGGCGACCGAATTTTTCACTGCCACCTGCGCAAAACCGGACACGGCCCTATGGACCTCTTCTCCGGCCTGGCCCAATCCTGTGATGTTTATTTTTATACGGTGGGGGATGCATTGGGTGTGGAGCGGATTACCTATTACGCCAGGGATTTCGGATTAGGCGCCATTTCCGGGCTTGATTTGCCTGGGGAAACCGGCGGGTTTGTGCCCACACCCGAGTGGAAGGAGAAGGTACACCATATGAAGTGGCTGGGTGGAGATACCATTAACCTGTCAATAGGTCAGGGATACCTGCTGGTAACACCTCTGCAGATGGCAAATATCGTGGCCATGGTGGTTAATGAGGGAAAGATATTCAGGCCTCACCTGGTGCGGGAAATACGCAATCCGGCAAGCGGGGAGATTATCTCTAAAATTGCACCGGAACTGATCCATACCTCCCATATCCGAAAAAGCTCCTTTCGCACAGTACAGAAAGCCATGCGCGGGGTAATAACCGGGGGAACGGCAAAGGTGGTGCTTACAACTGAAGCGGTGGAGATTGCCGGAAAAACCGGGACCGGGGAAGTGGGCAAAGAAGATCAATGGCACTCCTGGTTTGCCGCTTATGCACCCTATGAAACTGACAATCCTGAAGATCGGGTAGTGGTAGTGGTTATGGTTGAGGCGGAAAATGAGTGGGAATGGTGGGCGCCTAAAGCAGCCAATGTTATTTTCCAGGCAATCTTTGCCGGCCAGAGCTACCAGGAGGCGCTCGATACCTTGAAGCCCTGGTGGTATGTCAAATGGCTGCAGGAGCAGGAAGAATGAAACGGGTTTCCCTGTTCAGTTTTGATTTCATCCTGTTAAGCGCTACCCTGGCGCTTACAGTAATCGGGGTGCTCTTTATCTACTCCAGCAACATTACCTCCACCGGCCTGGTGTTTTCCAATGAGTATATTAAGCAGTTAATCTGGGCGTTGAGCGGCTCTATTTTACTTGTTCTCTTTGCCTACTTTAGCTACACACGCTTAAGGAATCTCTCTGTCTATATCTACGGTTTTACAATACTACTGCTGCTGATCACGGCTTTGATCGGCAAGGAGGTCAATGGCGCCAGATCGTGGCTGGGCATGGGTGATTACGGGGTACAGCCCTCCGAATTTGCCAAGCTCGCCCTAATTCTCTTCCTGGCCGTCTACCTGAGGGGTGTTGGCAATGGAGTGCGCGAATTGCCCCGCTTTGTTCTTGGGTTAGGAATTGCGCTTCTGCCCATGGGCCTGATACTTCTGCAACCGGACATGGGTACCGCTTTAGTGTTCCTGCCCATCTTTCTGGTAATGGTTTTCATGGCCGGCGCCCGGCTGCGCCACATCTTTTTTCTCCTTGCTGCCGGCGTTCTGGTGGTTGTTATCAGTGTTCTGCCTTCATTTGAGCGGTTAATCCTGGAACGGGAGCTTACTTTATTAAATTTAATTTCCAATCTGAATCTGCTTAAATATCTGCTTATTGCCGTGCTCTTTATCGCACTTCTGGCCGGCTGGGGTTATTTCAGGTTCAAGCGCGGTTATTTTTACTGGATACTCTATACTGCCGCCATTCTTCTAACCGGTGTTCTGGGTTCTTTAGCGGCCGGTGTGGTGCTCAGGGATTACCAGATAATGCGTCTGATCATTTTCATAAATCCCCGGGTTGATCCCCAGGGAGCAGGGTGGAATATTATTCAGTCGGTAACGGCTGTGGGTTCAGGCGGCTTCTGGGGCAAAGGATTTCTGCAGGGCACCCAGAGCCACTATCGTTTTCTGCCCCAGCAGAGCACCGATTTTATCTTTTCAATTTTAGCCGAAGAGTGGGGCTTTATCGGGGGAATGGTTGTTTTTATGCTCTTTCTGGTTATACTGATCAGAGGAATAAGGATAGCTTACACAGCGCGCGGCAGTTATGCCCTGTACGTGGGCAGCGGCATTGTGGCCATGATTTTTTTCCACGTAATGGTAAACATAGGCATGGCCATGGGTATAATGCCTATTACCGGGATTCCCCTGTTTTTTCTGTCTTACGGGGGCTCATCCCTGTGGACTGCCATGATCGGGGTGGGTATTTTATTGAATATCTACCAGCGGCGCTATCGGTGAGCAAGGGAAGTTATGATATGAAGCTGATACTAATACTTACACTGCTAAGTTTTTGGCTGTTGGTTCCGGGCCCGCTCTGGGCGCAGAATGACCAGGGCCTTCTGCCGGTAGGTTGGGATAAGTATGATGACCTGGATAAGATCTTTCTGGAAATCGGCAAGCCGCCGCCCTTCAGTTCGCGACCCTACAGTGTGGATGAGGTAAAGCGCAACCTGGCCAGAATAAACCCGGGCCGTCTTTCACCGGTCGGCAAAACAGCCTACCGGGCAATAGGGGAGGATCTTAAAAGCAGGACCCTGGCTTGTCACCCGGACGGATTGGCTCTGAATGCTGCATTAGAGATGAATATTGAGGGCTACTATCACACCGATGAGGATGCCCAGTGGCTGCACGGCTATGAAGAGCGGCTGCCCCTGCTGGACATTCCCCTGGAGGCGTGGTTGGGAAATATTCTCTATGCCAACCTTACTCTGACCATGCGAGAGGAACATTGCATGGTGTCGGAGGCTGCCGGCAACTACAGCAATGTCCTATCTTCACCATACGAGTTGGCCGGCTATACGCCTTTCAAGGCTTTTTTTGCCCTGGGCGGAAACCACTGGAGCTTGAGGTTCGGGCGGGATGTTTTAAGCTGGGGCAATGGCTTTACCGGCAACATGGTGCTTTCGGATTACGCCGATTTTCACGACAGCCTCTACTTCACCACATACTGGGATTTTTTTAAATTCTCCGCCGCTTATATCATTCTCGATCCCTGGACTTTAGCGGGGGAAAGTACAGTAAATTACCCGTACAAAGCCTTTTTCGGCCACCGTGTGGAGTTTATCCTGTTCAGGCGGCTGAATGTGGCTCTTACCGAGACCGTGATCTTCGGCAACTACTATCCGGAGCTCAGGGATTTGAACTCCCTGATGATCTTTCACAACTGGAACATACCCAAGAGGGCCAATTCCCTGATGTCTTTGGAGCTCGATTACAATCCCTACAGGTGGATTAACCTTTACGGCCAGGTGGCCATGGATGAGTATCAAACAAGTTATGAGATTGAGGCGGGTACCGGTGGCAATCCCCGGGCTATGGGTTACATAGCAGGAGCTGAAACCTTTCTGCCCCTGGGCCGCGGCTACCTGGAAGCGGGCTTTGAGTGGGCCCAGACCGACCCCTGGCTCTACAACCGTGAACACCCCCTGCTTACCTATATCAACCGCCGACGCATCTGGTCTTTCTATAGTGATAGGTATATCTATGTGGATAAGCCCCTGGGCTATTATACGGGCCCGGACAGCAGGGTTCTCTCTTTTCGCCTGGGCTACTCGGTAAGCGGGGCTTACAGCGCCATGTTTGAAGTGCGGCTGGTGGCGCAGGGGGAGAATGACCTGCTTGCTGATTATCCTGCTGCCGCAGCCGCCGCCGATGCCTCCCGTATGACCACCCCCACGGGCACGCCCCAGAAGACCCTCATTTTTCACCTGATGGGGGAGGTATTCCCGGGTGAAAAACTCACCCTGGGCGGCGATATCTACCTGGTGCAGGTGAAGGATCTACTCTACCTGTACGGAGAAGAAGTGGTCCCCCCTGGCCGCGATTATCTGGATCTGCAGCTCGCCCTTTCCGTAGGATACAAGCTTTAATTTGCTATTGCCTGGTTTATCAGAACCTGTAGCTCAGAGAGCCGACCCACTGCAGGTCTCTCCGGTTGTCTCCCAGTATATTGAGGTAATTTTTTATCCATAGGGAATAGAGATCGCTTGACAGGGTTAAGCTCCTGGTGGGGTGTACTGAGAGGTGCAGGCGGATGATCCACTTGACCTCGGGTGTGCCGGTGGGGGTTTTCAGGTCGGCCCCGTATGCAGTATCCATAAAATCTACGGAGAAGGTGGTAGATGCGTCGGTGCCGTCAATCCTGATATTGCCGTGATGAATAATGCGCAGCTCGAGCAGGCTCATAAAGCGGCCGCTCACACCGTAGCCGATATAGTAGGACTGCAGGATGGTGTCCGGGCCCGTATAATAGCCCAGTGGCTTGTCTATCCAGTCATACTGGCCGCTGCCGAACTCGTGGTAAGCGGTGTGAATGCGCCTGCGTGTTGTGTGCTGGAGCAGGGGGTACCAGTCGTGGTAGAACCAGGGGTCCGTATAGACCGCTTCGGCGCCCATATCCAGGTAACCGGAGCCCAGAGGAATAAAACCCTCGATGCCCCCGAGGTAGCCCATGGCATTGGGCACGGCGTCTGCATCCTTTGAGGTCTTGAACTCGTCAACAGCGACCTGGCCGTAGATATTGAGCCGCTTTGCCGGGGTGAGCTCAAAGTCGATGGTCAGCAGGGAGTTGGCCCTTTCTGAAATAAACCAGTTGTGGTAGAGCATGAAGGGGTTGAAATCGCTCAATTCAGGATACTTGTTGCCGAAGGTAACGGATTCGGCCAGGGAAATGTTGAGCCGGTCAAAGAGGTTGAACTCGAAGCGGTGGCCGAAGAAGGCCTTGTAGAGGTCGCCATTGATGTTTACGAAACCGTAACCGTCGTCGCCGGTGGTAGCGCTGCCAAATATATCTTCCCCGGGCTTAAGCCAGGGCTGCAGCACAATATAGGCGGTGGTGAACTTGAAACGCCTCCAGAAGGTGGTAAAGCGCACTCCGTCGTAGTAGTCGGCATAGTCGGAGAGCATCAGGTTGCCGGTGCGCCCATTGCCCCAGTTAAGCTGTTCACGGCCGAGCTGGAAGAGCCAGTGCTCTCCCCCCAGGGCAAAGAAAGTGCGGAAGGGGAAGTTCCAGTCCGCTTCCACCAGGTTATATTCCAGGGAAAAGAGATTGAAGTAATTATCCGGATTAAGCTGTGTAACCCTGTAGCCCTCCTTAATATCCATGGTTGAGTGGGCGTAGAGGGTGTCAAAGAGCCAGAGCTCCAGCGGCATACTGACTATGGGCAGCCGTTCCTCATAGCCGTACAGCCAGAGCCCAGGGCTGGAATTGCTGTGCAGGTAGCTCTCCAGGTTGATGGCCAGGGCAGTGTTAAAGGCCAGTCCGCCCTCTTCCGAGTATAATGAGCGCTGTTTAAGATCAGCGTTAATAATGTGCAGGCTTTGCCTGCCGGCAGGGGAGAGGCGTGAGGGATTGATGCGCTTCAGGTAGAATTTGAGCTCTTCGATGCTGTAGGGCCGGGTGCGGAAGGGAACAGCCAGCCCGCTTTCCAGAAAAATACGGTCCAGCGCCTGGAGTTTATCCCAGTCTGCAGGCAGCACAGTCTGGTTGTTCTGGGCAAAGAGAGCGGCTGAGGTAAGAAAGAGAGCGGGCAACAGCAGCCTGCATAAAATGCGTTTCACTTCCATTAGATCAGGGTAGCATGAAAAGGTACAACCTATAAAGAGTCTTTCAGAGCTATAATAGTGGACGATTCGCCGTAAGCATATTATTCTTAAATAACCAATGCACAAAAGAATCAACCCCTGCAGTGATCTAAGAGATATACTAATCAGGGTGGAAAAACCGGGGCGTTACACCGGCGGCGAGTATGGAGCCGTGACCAGGGAGGGGGAAGGCCTGCTCAATGTGGCGCTTTCCTACCCCGACCTCTATGAGATAGCCATGTCCAACCAGGCGCTCCGGATTTTATACCGCAGGCTCAATTCTCTGCCTGATGTGCGCTGTGAAAGGGTTTTTGCCCCGGCCCCTGATTTTGAGGCGGAGCTCAGGGCTCAGCAACTTCCCCTGTACTCTTTAGAGACGGGCCGGGCGCTGAGTGACTTTGATATCCTGGCCTTTTCAGTAGGCTATGAGCTTACCCTGACCAACCTGTTGAATATCCTGGAAATGGGCGGGGTAAGCCTGCAAAACAGGCAGAGGAGCAATGATGAGCCCCTGGTAATAGCCGGCGGACCCGCGGTTACCAACCCTCTTCCCCTATCCCCTTTTATTGACTGCTTTTTCATGGGTGAAGCTGATGGTTGGCTGGAGGAAACATTCGCCGGGCTTGCGGCTGTTAAACGCAGGGGCGGCAGGCGCAGCGACCTGCTTGATCTATTGCGCGGTGAGCCTGCAGTCTGGTTTGCCGGAAAAGAAGAGATTGTCAAGCGGCGCCTCTGCACGGGTTTCGGACAGTATTCAGCGGGCAGGAAAGAATCCGCAGAGCTATCTTCCTTTCCGGTTCCCAATATCCGTACAGTACAGGACCACGGGGTGGTTGAGATTATGCGCGGTTGTGGCCAGGGCTGCCGCTTCTGCCATGCTTCATTTTTTTACCGCCCCTTCAGGCTGAAAGATCCGGCCCTGGTATTGCAGGAAGCTGATGAATTAGTCTATAACTGCGGCTACCGGGAGATTACCCTTTCATCCCTCTCATCGGGCGATTACCCCGATATTGCCGCTCTGGTGGAAGCCTTGAACAGCCGCTACGGGGAGCACAAGGTATCTTTTGCTCTACCCTCCCTTCGCATTGATTCCATGGCCCTGCAGTTGCTCTCCGGGCTTTCCGAAGTGCGCAAGAGCGGGCTGACCTTTGCCGTGGAAACCCCCAGGCCTGAGTGGCAGAGGGGTTTAAATAAAGAGGCCCCCCTGGACAAAACCATCGCCATATTAAAAGAGGCGAAAATGAGGGGCTGGAAAAAAGCAAAGTTCTACTTCATGGTCGGGCTTCCGGTCAGCGGTGGACAGGATGAAACCCTTCCCATTGTTGAATTCTTAAAAGAGGCGCAGGCAGAGAGCGGAATGAGCTTCAATGTTAATGTGGCCGCTTTTATTCCCAAACCCCACACACCCTACCAGTGGTCCGCCCAGCTTGGGGAAGAGCAAGCCCTGGATAAGATAATGTTTATAAAGCGCAGCCTTGCAGGCCGGGGCTTTAAGGTAAATTATCACTCTCCCTTTCTCTCTCTGCTTGAAGGAATGGTCAGCAGGGGAGATGAAAGGGCAGGGGAGCTGGCGCTCAAGGCTTTCAAAGCGGGAGCGCGCCTTGACGCCTGGGAGGAGCATATTAAGTGGGATATATGGCGTAGAGTGCTCAAAGAAGCCGACTGGAAGGTCGAGCAGGAGACCTGCCGGGAGCGCAGTTTGCAGGAGAAGCTGCCCTGGGAGTCTATAAATTTGGGAGCCGCCGCCGCTTTCCTTAAAAGTGAACTGCAAAAGTCACAGGGGTACGAGCTGACGCCCCCATGCGTCTCCGAATGTGCGCTGCCCTGCGGAGCCTGCACCCCCCAGGTGAGAATCAAGGAGCGAATTGCTGATCAGGAGCCGCCCCCGCCCAATAACGGGGCAACCCCCAATACATTACCTCAATTCCTTCCTATTAAAGATCGGAAGGAGAGGCCGCTAAAAAAGATACGCTTTTCATTTATCAAGGCAGGAAAAGCTGTTTTCCTCTCTCACCTGAATGTGATGCTGATATTTGAAAGGACGTTCCTGCGCGCCGGCTACCTGGTGCAATTCACTCAAGGTTATAACCCCAAACCGCGCCTGGAGTTTGCTCATCCCCTTTCCCTGGGAATTGAATCCAGAGAGGAAATTGCCGGGGTAGAGCTGTTAAACTATGATTCCGCCGAAGAATTTATAAAAAAAATGAACCGGAATCTGCCCGAGGGGCTGAAAATTACCGCGGTTAGAGAGATCAAACCCACCCTGCCCGGCCAGAAGAAACATTCCCTGATGTCCCTTTACTCGGGCTCTGATTACTTTATTGCACCTGCGGTTGAGAGCCATGCTGACCGCCAGCCGCTACTCGAGGAGTTGTGGAGCAGCCTGGAAAAAATAGCAGTAATTGATGGTGAGGCGGTAGTGGATAGCAAGGCTGCGGCCTGCCCTGTGGCCGGCCCTGCGGCAGCGAAAAGTGAGGCAGCCGATGGCCCGGCAGTCGTTATAGCAGGCAATTATCAGGGCACTTCTTTTTCTTTACGGCGAACTCCCGAAGGTCTGCACATCAGGCTTGAGCAGGGCGCCGGCGGCGGTATGGGTATTATTCGTTTCCTGAAAGAGGTTATTGAAAAAGATCCCTTAATAGAGGGATTGAGAATAACCCGTTTGGCCACCCTGGCGCGGAATAGCAAGGGCGGTTCCATATCCTATTTCGGGCTCGATTACTGATGGGAGTAATCTTATTTATCCTTTTTTATCTGATTCCAGATTGAATCCATGTGGTCAAGATCGGCTTCCTTAGGTTCCAAACCCATGCTTTTGAGTCTCTTTTCCAGCTCCTGGAAGCGATTGATAAACTTCTGATTGGTGCTGTTCAGGGCCAGGGTGGGATCGATATTCATCAACCTTCCCAGATTGACTATTGTAAAAAGCAGATCCCCGAACTCTCTTTCCGTTTCCCGGTAATCCCTGTTATTATAGGCTTCTTTAAACTCTTCGATCTCTTCTTCGATTTTCTCCCAGACAGGGCCGACCTTATGCCAGTCAAAGCCCACTTTAGAGACCTTGGACTGAATAAAGAAGGCCCTCTCCAGTGGCGGCAGGGTGCGCGGCACCCTTTCCAGCACCGATTTTTTAGCCTTTTTGCCTTCGATATTATCTTTAATATGATCCCATTGCTCTAAAACCTCGTCAGCTGTATCTTTCTTTACATCCCCGAATACGTGGGGATGGCGCCTTATCAGCTTTTCGCAAACCTCTGCAAATACATCTTTAAGGGTGAATACGCCTTCCTCTTCCTTGATCCTGGCTATCATGGCTGCAACCAAAAAAAGATCACCTATTTCTTCGCGCAGGTTCTCGTCATCGGCCTCTTCAATGGCGCTGACGCATTCATAGGCCTCTTCCACCAGGTTGGTGCGCAGGGAGTAATCGCTCTGCTCCTGATCCCAGGGGCATCCCCCCGGCGCTCTCAGGCGCCTTACAATATCGTAGAGTTTTCCGAAGGCTTTTTCGACAGTTATTTCATCCGGCATTATTAATGTTCCTTTTTCAACTTCTCAAGGCTGTATCAAAACGCTGTTCTGCTTCATTTATCAAGATAACTGTTTACCCTTTTAATTTCCACCCCAATGTATGATAACAAATTCTGCACATAATTTCCAAGCAGGGAGAAAACATCCGGATTGGTTTTTTTAAGGTTTTGCAGGATATCTATTATTTGTTCAGCCGCCTTGACCATACAAGAACACTTCAATAAAGTGTTTCCAGGTTTTACTAAAATGAATAGGCATCTTATTATTCTTTTATTTCTATTACTTCACAATCTATGGTGCGGCTATGGCCAGGTTTCCTATATGCCTGATGACCCGGCCGTGATCGAGCTTAAAACCCTCTATCTTGAATCGGGGAGGGTTTTTCCCACCGGTTCCTTCCCTTTAGACCGCCGGGATCTCAACCGCCTGGCTGTGAAACTTAAAGAGCAGACCCTGAGTGGTGAAGCAAGGGAAAGGGTTGCTGAGTTTTTAAAGAAATTGAGCTTTAACCGGGAAGCGATACGCCTTGGCTCGGATGTAAAGTTAACCTACGAACACTATCTGCGCACAGATGAAGAGTGGGAAGATTATTACCGCCTTTTCTTTGAGCCGGCGCCGGCACTTGCACTTGACCTCTACTATACACAGGATGGCTTGGCCGTTATTGATATAGCCGGATCCTGGCGGCGGGAGTATGATGGTTTTTCGCCCAATAATTTCTTTGCCTTCAAACCGGGCAACCCCTTTGCCCATGAGAACCAGTTCCTGCAGAAGGGTTACTTCCGCTACTTCTTCGGCCCCATGGAAATGGAGCTGGGACGCAATAAGGTACATTATGGACCGTCAAGGTATTCTTCGCTATTGCTTTCGCAGCGCCTTCCCTTCCTTGACGCTTTTCGCCTGCGCCTGCCAATTGGTCCGCTGGAAATGACCTCTCTGGTTTCCACCCTGGAGAACAGGGAGGCGGCCGGGGATCTGGTGCTAAGCGATGACTATGACTTTGTGGACAATACCATAATCTGTACAATGCACCGCTTTGAATATACCTTTAAACGGCTGCGCCTGGGCATATCAGGACTTTCCTTTATTACCCGGCCAGATAACGGCTTTCTTTTAGGTGATTTTTTCCCGGTGTTCAGCTGGCATACGGCGGATGTAGGCTGGCACAATCTTAGTATGATAGGTGATGTAAGCTTGGCCCCTCTTCCCGGCCTGGAGGTATTCGCTCAATATGGTGTTGACGATATCAGCCTGGGAAGTGTTGATGTCGGGGACGATCCAATACCGTCAATTGACGCCTACATTGTTGGGCTTTCTTTTGACCGCCGGCTGCCAAAGGCAAACTTTTCCTTGTACCTTGAAGGCGGCTACACCCACTACCTGTGGGGCAATTTTCACGAGAAATATGCCTTATCCAGGGCTATTTACCGCTACTTTATGGATCGTGAAAACCAGATGTTGCCCATGACCTCTCCCTTTGGCCCCGGTTCCCGCTGGATCTACGGCGAAATCGGGTGGGGTAATCTCAGCAATATAGGCGCCTCCCTTTTCTTCCAGCTTATTGATCAGAATACTCTGGCCGATCTGGTCACTACTTCTTATAAGGCTTCCTCGGCAATTGAGAATGGTTCCAGAATAACTACCATGCGCCTGGGTCTGAATATTAGATATGCCTTTCAAAAAGCGCTTACCGCATATATGAAGCCTGTTTTACTCTACCGGGATCCGCTTTTTTGGGGCGAGCTTACCCTGGGTTGCACCCTGCATCACAGGGGAGAAAGCAAAATAAAACCCTGATTGCAGGCTACTTCAAGCTTGCCACCTTTTAAGCCGGCTTTATTGCATGTTCAGGTGAAAGTTGCCACCATTCCGGAAGAGACCGCTGTTTATATTTAAAAAAACAAATCAAAGGTTGATAAAAAAAGACAAGCGTGCTATGTTGTTCATTAAGTGAACAATATAAAGTCTTTGGAACAGGAAATAGAGATACTCGAGAACATCTACCACAATCACAGCAAGGTAAAACAGCGTGATCTTGCCAGAATAGTGGGCCTTTCCTTAGGCATGACCAATGCCATTATCAAGCGGTTAATAAAGAAGGGCTGGTTGAAAGCCAGGAAGGTAAATGAAAGAAATATCCACTATGTTGTTTCGCCCCTGGGAATAGAGGAAATTGCCAAACGCAGTTACCGCTATTTCAAACGCACTATAAAGAATGTTGTTTACTATAAGGAAGCTATCAATAAGTTTTTTACCAGTATTGCCGGTGAGGGATACAAAGGAGTAATCCTGGTTGGCGAAAGCGACCTGGATTTTATTATAGAGCACCTCTGTCAAAAGCACAATTTGAGCTTTAAGCGCAGCAGTGGCAGTACAGGCAGCAGCAGCAATAACGGCAGCCAGGGGTTCTTTGTATTATACTCAGAGAACAAAGAACCGCTCCATGTAGGGAGCAGGGAGGCGGATAAGACGAACAGCGCCTATCTGCGGGAAATACTGGTCAACTTGTAGGCAGCCAGTTTCGGCGGCGCCATACAGGCTTTCCAGGTTCATCTATTGCGACTCAGCATTTACAGGGTTTGGCCTGTCAGCTTTTAAGCTGATAAAGACCTGCCGGCGGAAAAAATATAAACAAAAGTGAAGGATAAGATAATAAAAATAGTAACAATTGTGGGAGCGCGGCCCCAATTCATTAAGGCTGCCGTAATAAGCCGCTTAATTACCAATGAATACAGCGGCGCCCTTTCCGAATATTTCGTACATACCGGCCAACATTATGATAGTAACATGTCCGAAGTGTTTTTCCAGGAGATGTTGATTCCTGAGCCTGATATCAACCTTGAAGTCGGATCAGGCAGCCACGGCCGTCAAACCGGCGAGATGCTCTATAAGATCGAAGAGGTGCTTCTGCAACAGAAACCCGATTGGGTAATGATTTATGGAGATACAAACTCCACCCTGGCAGGCGCTTTAGCGGCCGGCAAGCTGAACATTCCGGTTGCCCATGTGGAAGCCGGGCTTAGAAGCTTTAACAGAAAAATGGCTGAGGAGCAGAATCGAGTATTAACTGATCACCTGGCAAGCCTCCTGTTCTGTCCCACAGAGGTTGCCCGCCAAAACCTGGAGGCTGAAGGTATAGAAGCGGGTGTCGAGGTGGTCGGGGATGTAATGTATGATGCTTCGCTATTTTACCGCACCATGCTTGAAGGCATGCTTGCCGAACAGAGAAGTCTTCCATCAGCTAACTTCTACCTGCTTACCCTGCACAGGGCGGAGAATACGGATAATCCGGAAAGACTGGCCGCTATTGTTGAGGCTTTGAATAGCCTTGATAATTTCAAGGGAGTCTTCCCAATTCACCCGCGAACGCGCAAAGCGTTACAACGGCAGGGGCAAAAGCTGAAAGCTCATATAAAGGTGGTTGAGCCGGTGGGCTTCCTCGAGATGCTGCGCCTGGAAGAGGCTTGCGATTTTGTTGTAACCGATTCGGGGGGCTTGCAGAAGGAGGCCTATTTTTTCGCCAAACCCTGCATAACCCTGCGGGATCAGACAGAGTGGGTGGAAACTGTAGAAGCGGGGTGGAATGTAATTGTCGGGGCTGATAAAGAGAATAGCCTATTGACTTTGCTCATCAATTAATTCAGACCTTCTCGCAAAGTGATTATAGGAAGTATCCTTACAGCAATGCATGTAAAGATATGAAATCTAAGCAAAAAAAAGGTTCCTGATGCATG
>JAUVWI010000072.1 GCA_030604195.1 Spirochaetales bacterium | reverse complement strand
GCCTAGCAGACCTGGATAAAAAGCCAACTGAGTGTTTGATCCAGCCCGCACTGCGATAAAACCTATCCCATCGCTCCACAATTCTTCCTCCCGGCCCTATTGAAAATACTGATGCGTCAGTACTGGCAAAGCCGTAATCCGCTTTCAATTTGCCGGGATAAATGATACTATCCCTGTTTTTTCACCTGTTTTTGATTTTTATGAAGATAATTCTCTCAAAGCAAGTCTTGAGCCGCCTCTACAGACATGGACTAAAGGTTTTATGTTCTACATTATAGATGAAGAAAAGGGATACATCATATACAGGTACAACGATATTGCTTTTCAGAAAATGTTAACAGACCTGGCAAGGGAAACCGGGACCTTAACTTTTCCAGATATACATTTTCTGTCAGATTATATTAAAAAATGCGGAACCTCCTCACTGTATGTAGATTTTAAAGCAAAGCAGGTTCGTATTTTACATAGAAAACCTGTCCCCATACTGGAACTGGATGGATCACTAAGCTGCTTAAGTCTCAATCTATTATTCAACTACGAAGGAAGAATATTTCCCTTTCAAAGGCAGGAAATATTTCTTCGCCTTCAAAAGGATGATAACGATAATGGTGAGTATCTCGTTGCATCCAGGAATAAAATGTACGAGAAGAGCTGTTTTCTATTCCTGACTTCACTAATGGCTGAAGAATCAATACTCCGGCATGGAGAGCACAATCAATATGCTCCTTATCTCCTGATCCTGTCTAATAACCTGGATCATTTCCTGATAAATTATGGGCAAAAACTCCTGGATAGGGGCTTTGAGCTCCGCAGAAAGGGTAAAAGAATAAGGAAAATCGAGAGACTCTCCATTACCATTTCAAAAAATATGGACTGGCTGGACATGAACATAGAAATGGTGGATGAAAAAGGTGAAATCCTTACCCTGGATATCAACCCGGATATGTTCGAGGGATCCTTTGTAAAGAATGATAATACATATTATCTGCTCAAAGAACGTGATATTGCCAGGTTAAAAGAGCTGAACAAGCAGGGAAAGATTAAACAGGGCAAATTTCAGATTTCCAGATATCATTATACCCTGATTGATGAATTATACGAGGATATCAAGAATCGTGAAGATGAAGAAATCCTTAAAATAAGGCAGACAAATCAAGGACTGAAAAAATTTTCAGAAATAAAAAAGGTTCGGATTCCAAATAAGTTTAAAGGTGTTTTAAGAGATTATCAGAAATCCGGCCTAAACTGGCTATATTTTCTAAACAGTTTTGGCGTCAATGGCTGTCTTGCAGATGATATGGGGCTTGGAAAAACTGTGCAGACACTTGCTCTTCTTTTAAGGCTGAAAGATGAGCATAAAATAAAACAAGTATTGATTGCAGCGCCGGTCAGTACCCTGACTAACTGGGAAGAGGAATCCAAACGCTTCACACCCTCTTTAAAGGTATTGGTCTACCACGGATCTGAACGCTCAAGAAAAATAAAAAACATCGATGACTGTGACATCATCCTAACGAGCTATCATACCTTAAGAAATGATGTTGAACTGTTTGCTGAACGGAAGTTTACCTACCTGATTTTAGATGAAGCTCAGACAGTTAAAAATCCCTCCTCTCAAATACATAAATGCGTTCGTCTGCTAACCTCTGAGCACAGGCTTTCACTTACAGGAACTCCGGTTGAAAACAACACAACCGAGCTGTGGGCGCTGATGAACTTTCTCAATCCCGGACTTTTAGGTTCCCTGCAAGCTTTAATCGTAATTTCTCCAGGCCGATCGAAGAAAAGGAAAGCTCTTATGAGTTGGAACTGCTTAAAAAAACAATTTATCCCTTTATCCTGAGGCGTAAAAAGGAGGATGTGCTGGATGAACTGCCTCCTAAGGAAGAAATCATTCAGTATGTAGAGATGGGAGCTGCTCAGCAAAAGATTTATAATGAAATAAAAGAGTATTACAGGAAGAAGGTTGTTGAAAGTGTGGATGAAAAGGGGGTTGGGCAGTCTGCCGTGGTAATTTTTGAGGCGCTCTTGAAACTGCGCCAGGCAGCCTTATTTCCCGTTATGGCATCGGATAAATATAAAAAAATCCCTTCATGTAAATTCGATCTTCTGCAGATTGTTCTGGAAGAAATACTCTCAGAAGGCCACAAGGTTTTAATATTCAGCCAGTTCCTGAAAAGTCTTTCCTTTATCAGGAAGTGGGTCAAACACACAGGTATAGGCTTCACTTATCTGGATGGCTCGACAAAAGACCGGGCCGCCCAAATTAAATCTTTTCAGACAGATGTTAAAAAAAGGGTTTTTCTGATAAGCCTTAAGGCGGGTGGTCTTGGTATAAATCTTACTGCAGCAGATTATGTAATTCTTTTTGATCCCTGGTGGAATCCTGCTGTAGAGACCCAGGCCGTTGATCGAACTCACAGAATAGGGCAGACAAATAGGGTAATAACCTATAAAATCATTACCAGGAATACGGTGGAAGAAAAGATCCTTAAACTGCAGGAAAAAAAGAAAAAGCTTGCGCAGGAGATCATCACAACAGAGAAGGCATTCTTTAAGTCCCTGGCACGCAAAGACATTATGAACCTTTTTGACTGATTAAAAGGTGGTCTTTAAGTATCATCCCGTTTGTATCCTGTTAAATCTCCTGGTTGACAGAGCAAGGCCTTTAACACTATTCTCTTTCAGATTATATTATAAAACGAAAGGATATGAACTATGTCTGATCCTGCCCGCAAACTGAAAGAGCTCAAGCCCGAGAAGGAATTCTTCATCGGCATCGACTCAGATGGCTGTGTATTTGACACCATGGAGACCAAACACAAGGAGTGTTTCTGCCCCCAGTTTGTTAATCACTTCGGTCTGCAGCCGGTATCAAGATACGCCCGTGATGCCTGGGAATTTGTCAACCTCTACTCCAAAACCAGGGGAGTCAACCGCTTCCGCGCTTTGACCAGGGCTCTTGACCTGTTAAGCGAAAGAAGGGAGGTCAAGCATAGAAAGGCAGTTGTGCCACAACTGGAGGGGGTAAAGAGCTGGGTGGCCAGGGAAAGCAAGCTGGGAAACCCCACCCTTAAACTTGAAGTGGAACGTAATCCCGATCCCGACCTTAAACGGACCTATGCCTGGTCTCTGGAAGTGAACGAGGTGGTCAAAAGGATCGTGCATCATATTCCCCCCTTCCCTCTATTCCGGGAAAGTCTCCTGAAGATGTTTGATAAAGCGGATACAATTGTAGTCTCCCAGACTCCCAACGAAGCTTTGGAACGGGAGTGGCAGGAGCACTCCATAGATCAATATGTCCGCATTATAGCGGGCCAGGAGATGGGCACCAAGACAGAGCACCTCTCCTTTGCGGCAAAAGGGAAATACCCTGCCCATAAAATCCTGATGATCGGCGATGCGCCGGGAGATTTCAAGGCGGCCAAAACCAATGATGCTCTCTTCTTTCCCATTAACCCGGGTGATGAAGAGGCCTCCTGGGAACTCTTCTATAATGAGGCCCTGGATCGCTTCTTTGCCGGCACTTTTGCCGGGGAATATGAGGCAAAGCTGATAGAGGAATTCAACCGCCACCTTCCGGAAAAGGCCCCCTGGCAGGATTGATAAGAGGAGTGAAAAATGTTGCTTTTTAAGCGAGGAGATGAATCCGACTCCCTCAGCCAGGAGGAGCTGAAAGAGGGGCTGGTTACCGCTTTAGAGAAACTGGGGCCGAAAAAGAAGGTCCTGGTTATTCCCCCGGACTTTACCCGCTTTCACTCGCGCGCCGGAGTGCTCACCGTTGCGGCCTGGGAATACTATCAGGGCAGGATTACCGATATTCTACCAGCTATCGGCACCCACTTTCCCATGACTAAAGCAGAAATCAAAAAGATGTTTGCCGGAGTGCCTTTAAGCCTTTTCCGTGAACATGACTGGCAGAGGGGATTGACTACCCTGGGCAGGGTGCCTGGTGAATATCTAAAAGAGATATCTGGGGGGCTCATCGATTACGATTGGCCTGCACAGGTGGCCAACCTGCTGGTTGAGGGTAATTTTGACCTTATCCTCTCCCTGGGACAGGTGGTTCCCCACGAGGTTGTTGGTATGGCCAATTACAATAAGAATATCTTTGTGGGCACCGGCGGCGCAGAGGGAATTAACAAGAGCCACTTCCTTGGCGCTGTCTATGGCATGGAGCGGATGATGGGGCGCACCGATACGCCGGTGCGGCGTATTCTCAACTACGCTTCCGAGCATTTTGCCTGTGAGCTGCCCATAGTCTATGCTCATACCGTTGTGGCCATGAGCGAAAGCGGCCGGCTGGCCACCCGCGGGCTTTATATAGGCAGTGACATTGAGTGTTTTACTAAAGCAGCCGAACTTTCCCTTAAGGTCAACTTCCGGATGCTGAAGCAGCCGCTTAAAAAGGTGGTGGTCTACCTTGACCCTGCCGAGTTTAAAAGCACCTGGCTGGGAAACAAGTCCATCTACCGCACACGCATGGCCATAGCGGATAATGGTGAATTGATTGTACTGGCGCCGGGCTTGAGAGAGTTCGGCGAGGATCCCGGAATTGATAAACTGATCAGGAAGTATGGTTATGTAGGAACCCCGAAAGTCCTGGATCTGGTAAAAAAAGAGGCTGATCTCCAGGAAAACTTAAGCGCCGCGGCCCACCTGATCCACGGTTCATCGGAAGATCGTTTCTCCATTACCTACTGCCCGGGAGAGCTGACCAGGGAAGAGATAGAAAGTGTTAATTTCAGATATGGGGATCTTGCCGACAATTTGAAAAAATACGATCCCCAAAGGCTGACAGAGGGCTTCAATACCTTGGCCGGCGGTGAAGAGATCTATTACATCTCCAATCCGGCAATCGGATTGTGGGCCTGGGAGCAGAAATTTAAAAGCTGAATTTCAAGGAGTTAAAAATATGGAAACAAAGGCTGATATCGGTTTAATCGGTCTGGCCGTAATGGGCCAGAATCTTATTCTGAATATGAATGATCATGGCTACACAGTAGCGGCTTATAACCGTACGGTTTCCAAAATGGAGGATTTTATAACCGGCCCGGCAAAGGGAAGAGAGACTATTATCGGCGCCCGCTCAATACAAGAGCTGGCAGCTCTATTGAAACGGCCGCGCAAAGTCATACTCATGGTAAAGGCCGGAGAGGTTGTTGATCACTTTATCGAACTTCTGCTGCCACATTTAGAGGAGGGCGACCTGATCATTGACGGCGGCAACTCCCATTACCCCGATACCAGCCGCCGCACCGCCTATCTGAAAGAGAAGAACATACTCTACATCGGCACCGGTGTATCCGGCGGTGAAGAGGGCGCCCGCCACGGCCCCTCAATCATTCCCGGAGGCAACCCGGCAGCCTGGCCCCTGGTCAAGGATATCTTTCAGGCCATAGCGGCCAAAACCCCTGACGGCACCCCCTGCTGCGACTGGGTGGGAGAGGATGGGGCCGGCCATTATGTGAAAATGGTTCACAACGGCATTGAGTATGGTGATATGCAGATTATCTGTGAAAGCTACCAGTTGATGAAAGAGCTTCTCAGGCTTAGCCCTGATGATATGCACCGGGTCTTCAGCCGCTGGAATCAAGGGGAACTGGACAGCTACCTTATAGAGATTACCAGGGATATTCTGGCCTTTAAAGATCAAGACGGCTCGCCCCTGGTGGAAAGGATCCTCGACACGGCCGGCCAGAAGGGCACCGGCAAGTGGACGGGCATCAGCTCTCTTGATCTCGGGGTGCCGACAACACTTATCGGCGAAGCGGTCTATGCCCGCTGCCTCTCCGCGCTCAAAGATGAAAGGGTTGCGGCTTCCAGGGTTTTAAGGGGACCGGAGCCCTCCTTTTCCGGTAACAAAGAGGAATTTGCAGAGGATATCCGCCGGGCCCTGCTGGCTGCCAAGATAGTCAGTTATGCTCAAGGCTTTATGCTGATGAGAGAAGCGGCTAAAGAATATAACTGGAAGCTGAATTACGGGAGCATTGCCTTAATGTGGCGGGGCGGCTGCATAATCCGCAGTGTCTTCCTGGAAAAAATAAAAGAGGCCTTTGATAAAAACCCGGAGATAAACAATCTGCTGCTTGATGATTACTTCAAAGGGGTAATAGAGAAATGCCAGCCCTCCTGGCGCCGGGTTGTCTCAATTGCAGCGCTCAACGGTATTCCTGTGCCGGCTCTTTCTACTGCGTTGTCCTTTTACGACGGCTACCGGAGCGAACGGCTGCCCGCCAACCTGCTTCAGGCTCAGCGGGATTATTTCGGAGCCCATACCTATGAGCGGCTGGACAAACCCAGGGGCGAGTTCTTCCATACCAATTGGACGGGCACGGGCGGCGATGTCTCTTCCGGAACTTATAACGCCTGATATTTAGGAGTCTACCGGGCTTTCCGGTCCTTTCCGGCTGTAACATAGAGATTTACTCTGAGCCAGGTTACAGTTCGCCCTATCAGCTGCTCCTCGAAAAGCCTTTTAATTCGCTCAAGCTCTTCCCGGCTGAAAACTGCTGCCAGGAGGCTGCCGTAGCCCGCAGGCCGGCCCGTTTCAGCCGCCGCAAACCAGCCCTCAATATCAGCCTTGCTGATCAGCCGCTTTATCTCTACCTTCTCCGGACTATCGGACTTAACTTCCAGCCCGGCCTGCCTGAATGCATCAAGCAGTTCCCGCCGCCCCCAGTTAACACGAGCATCACCTGGATTGTTGTAGATAAACTCTTCCCTCTCCTGCAGGCGGTTTTTCAGCTCTCCCCCCAGAGAGCTCAGATCCAGTAAAGATGACGGACGGGTCGATTGCGAAGGAATAATTTCCACCAGTGAGACCCTACCGGTTGGAGCGAGCAGCTTCCTTACCCCTACCAGGATCTCCACCCTCTGCTCAAAGGAGAAGGGATTTAAAGCATTCCTGCCCACCACACCCTCGAAGCGCAGATCAGCACTCCTCTCCTCCCCTATTACGCGCGCCAGATCCAAAAGAACCTGCTGCCCCCTGCGGTGGATAATTACCGGCCGCTCCACCTCTTGCAATTGCTCCGCCCGGGCTTTGAGCTCCATAGCCTGCTCCCTTTGCCAGGCAACACCATAAACACCGCCCTCAGCCACCCGGCGCAAAGCCTCCCACAACAGAAGACCGCTGCCCGCCCTTAAATCCAGGACCACTCCATGGCGGGGCGGATCAAGAGAGCTGAAAACCTTTTCTCTTAAATTTGCAAGATGATCCGCAGTTTTACCTACCAGCCGCTCCAGCCAGAGATCACGCCCCTGGTCAGGATAGCTGAAGGTCAACACCTCGGCCGGCCGGCTTTCATCGGCCATGGCTGCAAGCTGCGCATCCCGCCGCCTTTCAACATCTATCTTTATTTGAGCTTCATAACCCTGGCTCCCTGGCTGGTAAAAAAGCCTGCCCTGGAGCGAAGAGGGCAGGTACTGCTGGGCAACCCAGTGATCCCGGTAGGCGTGGGGATATAGATAGCCCTGGCCATGGCCGAAACCCTCTTTGTCCCTGCTTGCATCCTTTAAATGGTTGGGCACACCTGAGTCCTGCTCACTCTCCACGGTTTCTATGGCATCATAAAAGGCCAGGGTCGAATTTGACTTGGCCGCTGTGGCCAGATAGAGGGCGGCCTGGGTCAGGAAAAAACGCCCCTCAGGCAGGCCCACCCGCTCGAAGGCCGAAGCTGCAGCTTCAACCACAACCAGGGCATTGGGATCGGCTAAACCCACATCCTCAGAAGCAAGTATCAACATACGCCGGAACATAAAGCGGGGATTCTCCCCGGCGTAGAGCATTCTGGCCATCCAGTATAGGGCTGCATCGGGATCCGAACCCCGCAGGGACTTGATAAAGGCGCTTATGGTGTCGAAGTGGTAATCCCCCTCCTTGTCATAGAGCACGGCCCGCCGCTGTATACTCTCTTCAGCGATCTCCATGGTAATATTTAAGGGCCGCTCTGGCGTGGTCTCTACGGCCAGCTCCAGGGCATTCAACAGGGTGCGGGCATCGCCGTTAGCCACATCCACCAAATGGTCCAGGGCCTGTTTATCGATCCTGATATCCATGCCGCCGTAGCCCCGCTCTTTATCGCTTAAGGTGCGCCGGGCAATATCATATAGATCCTTTTTAGCCAGAGGTTTCAACTGGAAGATGCGGCTGCGGCTTACCAGGGCGCGGTTGACCTCAAAATAGGGATTCTCGGTAGTAGCGCCGATCAGAATAATGGTGCCATTCTCCACCCAGGGAAGGAGCGCATCCTGCTGAGCCTTGTTCCAGCGATGCACCTCATCAACGAAAAGTATTGTTTTGCTGCCGTACAGGTTCCTGCTCTCCTGTGCCTTCTCTACAGCAGCCCTGATGTCCTTGACCCCTGACAGGACGGCATTAATGGTAATAAATAAACTGCTCGTGGTATTGGCAATCACCCGGGCCAGGGTTGTTTTGCCCGTTCCAGGGGGGCCGTAAAATAAAAGCGAGGAAAGCTGATCCGCCTGAATGGCCCGCCTTAAAAGGCGGCCGGGCCCGACAATTTCCTCTTGCCCGGCAAACTCATCCAGGGTGCGCGGCCTCATCCGGGCTGCCAGGGGCTCTTCCTGTTTCATCCGGGCGGAGCCGGCTTTAAAAAGATCCATGGACTATATTATATAGCAGAGATCAGCCGCTTAGAGAATCACAATTTACAAACAATCAGCAATTTCTATTTTTCTTGAAAATAAAAACAGAAAGCGGTAGAGTAGCAACAAGGTAAAATAATTGAGAAAAGTCCCGATAAAAAGCCACACTATTGCACTCATCATACTCACCTCCCTGCTTCCGGCTGGAATTGCAGGCTGCCGCCAGGCAGAGCCGCTGAAACTGGGTTTTGTCGGCGGTTTGACCGGCAGGTACTCAGACCTGGGAACTGCGGGCAGGAATGGCGCGCTCCTGGCTGTGGAAAAGGTCAACCAGAGCGGGGGCATCAATGGGCGGATCATCGAGCTGATTACCAGGGACGACAAACAGGATCCCGCCGTGGCAGTGCAGGCGGACAGGGAATTGATAGCCGCCGGCGTTGTAGCCATAATCGGCCACATGACCAGCTCCATGACCCTGGCCGCCCTGCCCCTGATCAATGAACAGCGGGTATTGATGGTCAGCCCAACCACCACTACTGAAAAACTAGCCGGGATTGATGACTTTTTTATCAGGGTAGTATCCACCAATAAGACTGAGGCTCACAACATGGCAGGCCACGCCTTCCATGCCCAGGGCTTAAAAAAAATTGGTGCTCTATATGACCTGGCCAACCGCGGCTACACTGAAGGCTTTTTCAACAACTTTAAAGAGGAGTTTGAAAAGTATGGCGGCAGAATAATCTTCTCAAAGGGCTTTACCGCGGGCAAGGATCTTTCCTTCAGATCATTAGCCGCTGAAATAATCTCTACAGAGGCAGAGGGGGTACTGATAGCCACCGGGGCCCTGGATACGGCCATGATCTGCCAGCAGCTTCGCAAGGAAAACTTCACAGGAACCATTATTTCCTGCTTGTGGGCCATGACCCCGGAGCTGATCAGCCACGGCGGCGGAGCGGTGGAGGGTCTGCTCTTTTCCCAGCAATTCGATCAAAACTCGACTGCTCCTGATTACCTCCGCTTCAAGAGCGACTACATCAGCCGCTTCGGAAGCGAACCGAATTTCGGCTCTGTTCACGCCTACAACGCGGCAAGAGTGCTCCTGGAGGCCCTCTCAATTGACTCCGGCCCGGATAATCTTAAAGATACTATCATAGCTAAAGGAACTTTTAGCGGACTCCAGGGGGATTTCGAGATCGACCGCTATGGTGACACCCATTCCCGACGCACCCTGCTGACAATCAGAGATGGGCAATTCACCAGGATCGATTAGCTTATGAGATTATTAAGCAGCTTAAGAAGAATACTCCTGGTCAACTACCTGCTTATAGCGGTTCTACCCCTGGTTTTTTTCGGATTATTTTCCCTGGTGTTGGTAAGCTCGAATCTCAAGCAAGAGGTCAACAACAAGAACCAGCTACTGGCTAAGTCCATGGCCCGGGAGGTTAATCTCTTTTTAGAGCAGGCCCTCGATATTTTAGCGCATCTTGGCGATACCGAAGAAGAAGGATTGGGCCTTCCAGGCGAGAAGAAGCAGGCCCACCTGGAATCAGTGATCAACCGCTATACAGTATTCGAGATGATCCAGGTACTGGACAGGAGGGGCAGTGTAATGAGGGTGGCCCCCTTCAACCCCGATTATATTGATTCCGACATGTCGGCCCAGGATTACTATATAAATCCATTAAACGAACGGGGCCCTTATTTTTCCCCCTCTTTTATCTCAGTAGCCACCGGCCACCCAACGATAACTGTTTCACTGCTCTCTGGAGAGAGAGTGATGGTCGGTTTTCTCAACCTCTCCGCTCTTAACCGGATTACCCACAACATCGCAATCGGCTCCGGGGGCTATGTGGCAATTACCGACAGCCGGGGCACGGTTATAGCCCATCCCAACCGGCGGCTGATAGATGAGCGCTTCAATCTGCAACCTATGCTTGCAGCAAGAGAGATTTTGAGCGGTTGGGAGGGCACCTTCAGCTATACGCACCGTGAGGAAGTTAGAATAGCAAGCGTGGCCCTGGCGCCCATTACCGGCTGGCCGGTAATAGTGAGCCAGCCTGTGACCGATGCTTATGCCCTGATCTACCGTATGCCCCTTTTCTTAGGCCTGGGCATAATAATGGCCACAGCCCTGGTTGTCTTCTTTGCCCTGGCCACCAGGCAAAAAATACTCAAACCCATAAACGAGCTTATGGCCTACACCGGCAGGGTTGCCAGGGGAGAGTACGCGCTGCCGCCTCTGCAGAACAGTTACCGCGAGGCCGATGAATTGGCCGGTAGTTTCAATAAGATGAGCCGGGCTGTTAAACACAGGGAAAAGGCCCTGCGCGAAAGTGAAGATAGGTACCGCTTCCTGGTGCAGAATGCCAACTCCATAATTACACGCTGGAACAGGGAGGGAATACTTACCTTTGTAAATGAATATGCCTGCACATTCTTCGGCTTCAGTAAGGATGAACTCATTGGCTGCTCCGTAACCGCTACCATTTTACCATCCACTGAATCCAGCGGGCGTGACCTGGAAAAAATGGTCAGCGATATAATTGCCGATCCTGAAAAGTTTGCAGTCAATGAGAATGAGAATATCACCAGGGAGGGGGTACGGAAATGGGTGCACTGGTCCAACCGGCCGATTTACAATGAGAGCGGCGAAATCAGCGGGGTCCTCTCCATAGGCACGGATATGACCGAGCAGAAGCGACTGGAGGAAGAACTGCGCCAGGCCCAGAAAATGGAGGCTGTGGGCCGGCTGGCCGGGGGTATTGCCCACGACTTCAACAACCTGCTGACCGAACAGCTCCTGGCTTTCAGCCGCAGAAAAATAATAAAAACCGGTGTATTTAACCTGAACAGCCTTGTTGTAAACATGGAAAATATGCTGCGCCGTATAATCGGTGAGCACATTGAGCTTAAAACCGTGCTTGAAGAGAACCTGAAAAGTGTTATTGCCGATCCGGGCAGCATAGAGCAGGTAATTATGAACCTGGCGGTAAATAGCCGCGATGCCATGACCGACGGCGGGAAACTATTAATAGAGACCTCAACCGTCTTCCTGGATAATCACTATGCCCGCGAACATCCGGAGGTTGAAGCGGGACTCTACACCTGCCTGGCCGTAACAGACAGCGGCTGCGGCATTGATCCTGAGATCCTGCCAAATATTTTCGAACCTTTTTTTACCACCAAAGAGATAAACAAAGGCACCGGGTTAGGCCTTTCTACAGTATACGGCATTGTCAAGCAGAGCGGCGGCTCCATAACAGTCTCCAGTGAACCCCATCAGGGCACCACCTTTAAAATCTATCTGCCCCAGGCCCGGGAGAAATCTGAGCAAAACAAGACTGCCGCAATTCAACCGGATGACTTTTCAGGCTCCGAGACCATACTTCTGGTAGAGGATGAAGAGCTGGTGCGCAACTTTGCCGTGAGCATTCTGGAAAAGTATGGGTACCGTGTCCTGGCCGCACCTTCAGGAGAAGCCGCACTAGAACTCTGTGAGAAAGAAGGTCACGCCCCTGACATAATATTCACCGATGTGGTTATGCCCGGAATGAGCGGTAAGCAGCTCGCCGGGGAATTAACCGCTCTCTATCCCCGGGTAAAGGTGCTCTATGCCTCCGGATATACTGAAAATGCCATAGTGCATCATGGTGTTCTGGATGAAGGAATTGACTTTATCCAGAAACCCTACATGGCTGAAGAGCTGCTGGTTAAGATAAGAGAGATATTGAACAGAGATTAACCTGGAGTTACTTTTATGATTTGCCCATCATCGATCCACTCTAAACGACCCCACCCTGAAATAGTATTTTACAATGTAATTATTGAATAAAAAAACCGCTTTGGTAATCGCATTTTCTTCTTGAATCTGCTAATATTAAGGTGTAATGAAAAAAAGAACCGCTCATAATGGTAAAGGTGAAACCCCGAAACTGAAGAGAGAGCTGGGAGTGCTCGAAATCTTTGCTATCTCTTCCGGCGCCATGATCAGCTCCGGTTTGTTCATCCTGCCTGCAGTGGTATACCTGAAGGCCGGCCCCTCCATAATACTGGCCTATATTCTGGCAGCCATTCTGGTGGTGCCGGCCATGCTTTCCAAAGCTGAGCTGGCCACAGCCATGCCCAAGTCAGGCGGGGTTTACTTCTTTATTCACCGCAGTTTCGGCCCCCTCTTCGGTACCTTTGCCGGATTCGCCTCCTGGTTTTCCTTAAGCCTGAAGAGCGCCTTTGCTTTAATAGGCATAGGAATATTTCTAACCCCCCTTTTTCCCTTTTTTTCCGGTGAAATGGTTAAGGTAATAGCTGTCGGCTTTACCGTAATCTTTGCCCTGCTCAATATTGTAAGTGTTAAACACAGCGGCAGGTTCCAGGTAATCCTGGTATTGAGCCTGATAGCAATTCTGCTCTTTTATATCTTCTCCGGTCTGGAACATATTGATGTACACCGCTATGTGCCCTTCAGGCCCCATGGCTGGTTATCCATTTTTACAGCAACCGGTATGATATTCGTCTCCTTCGGCGGCCTCACCAAGATAGCCTCGGTAGCTGAGGAGGTGAAAGACCCCGGTAAGACAATTCCCCTGGGTATGTTCGCCGCCTTTGCTGCCATTACCCTGCTCTATGCTTTGACCGTTTTCATTACCGTTGGACTGCTCGACGCCACTGAATTCCAGCAGACCCTGACCCCGATTTCCCTGGGCGCATCAAAGTATCTGGGTAATACGGGATTCTTTATACTTGCCATTGCTGCCATGATGGCCTTTATAACCACGGCAAATGCCGGTCTTTTAGCCGCCTCCCGCTCTCCCCTGGCTATGGCTAATGACAATCTCCTGCCCTCCTTTCTTGCCAGGATCAATCCAAGGTTCAAAACCCCGGTGCTGCCCATAGTGGTTACCGCAGCATTCATGATTACCGTAATAACCCTGCTGGATTTGGAGGGACTCATCAAGGTAGCCTCTACCATGAAGCTGCTCCTCTTTGCCTTTATCAATATCTCGGTTATCCTGATGCGGGAGAGCAAGATTAGCTCTTACAAACCCGCTTTTAAAGCGCCGCTCTATCCCTACCTGCAGATTGCCGGAGCGGTTGTGTATATTTTATTGATTTTAGAAATGGGCAAAATACCCCTGCTTATTGCCTGCGGCTTTTTCCTGGTATCCCTGCTCTGGTACTTTATCTTTTCAAAGTCCCGCAATTTAAAGGAATCAGCCCTGATACATATTGTGGAAAGAGTTACCTCAAAAGAGATAAGATCGACCACTCTCGGTAATGAATTAAGGGAGATCCTACTTGAGCGTGACGAAATAATTGAGGACCGCTTCGACCGGTTAATCAAAGATGCCCAGATAATAGACGCGGGAAAAGAGTGTAATATTGATAAACTCTTCACCTTGCTGGCAGAAGTTTTCTCAACCAAATTCCAGCTTCCCCCGGAGAAGATATTCCAGCTGTTAAAACTTCGGGAAGCGGATTCAAGCACCGTAATTCACGAAGGTCTGGCCATTCCCCATATCATTATCGAGGGAAATTCCAAATTCGAGATCGTTGTGGCCCGTTCCAAAGAGGGTATTATTTTTGACCCGCAAAAACCGCCAATTAAAATAGTCTTCGCTTTAGCCGGCGCTAAAAATGAGAGGAATTTCCACCTGCAGGCCTTGATGGCCATAGCCCAGATTGTGCAGAATAAGGATTTTGAAAGCAGTTGGAAAAAAGCGGATAGTACCGAAGAGCTGCGAAATATCATCCTGTTGGCCCAGAGAACCAGGAAAGGAATGGTGTAAGCAGCAGCGCAATTCATTAATATGACAGAAGCTTTATATTATAAAAACACCAGGGAAGAACATTTCACCGCCTCATTGGTAGAACAAAGGGCCAGGGGTAAAGAGTGGATCGCTCTACTTGACCGCACCGCTTTCTATCCTGAGGGCGGCGGCCAGCCCGCTGACCGCGGTTCCCTTAACGGCATAGAGGTGCTTGATGTACGGAAAGAGGATAACAATATCCTCCATTTCCTCCCAAAAAAAATCGAAAGCAGCAAAGTGCAGGGAAAGATCGACCTGGCCTTCCGTTACGACTATATGCAGCAGCATACCGGCCAGCACCTGATATCCGCTGCTTTATATAAAAAAGGCAACTACAAAACAGTATCTTCATACCTGGGCCGCGGCTACACCGCCGTAGAGATCGATGTTGCTGATATAAGCGAGAAGCAGGTGCTCGAGGTGGAGGAATTATGCAATTTGATAATCAGCCGCAACCTGCCGGTAATCAGCCACTGGGTATCAAGCGAGCAGGCTGCCCGCTTTCCCCTGCGCAAACCGGTTCCTGATAAAGAGAGGATTCGCCTGGTTGAGATAGAGGATTTCGATTTTGTGGGCTGCGGCGGTATGCACATGGACCATACCGGGGAAATTCAGCTGATCAAGGCGGTGGGCAGGGAAAAGATCCGCGGCCGCCTGCGCCTGCACTGGCAAATTGGCAAACGGGCCTTTAATGACTACCAGAACAAGCATCGAACGGTAACCGATTTGTGTAAAGAGCTTACCTGCTCCAGCGAGGAATTGCTCCCCGGAGTAATTAAAATCAAAGAGGAGCTGCGCTCTCAGAAGCAGTCAAATGCAGTGCTGCAGGACAGGCTGGCCCGATATATAGCTGACAGTATGCTGGCTGCAGCCAGGGATATTTCAGGGCTAAAGGCCTTTCTGCACCTTTTTAACAACGAAGAGCCGGAGCTGGTAAAAAAGATATTTGACAACCTTTTAGAAAGCGGACGAACTGCGGCATGTTTAGTCAATAATTGCTCCGGAGAGCTTCAGTGGCATGCAGGCAGCTCTGAAAATGCAGGCCTGCCCCTGAAGGAAATCATCCCGCCCCTGCTCCCCCTTATTGAGGGCCGCGGCGGCGGCAAAGGAAACCGCTGGCAGGGAATCGGCAGGGATATTTCAGGCGTTCAGGATTTTTTAAAAGGAGTGGAGCAGGGTATTCTTGAAAACAGAATAGAGTCCCTTAAATGAACCGACATAAAGGTCATAGAGAGCCGCGGCCGGCATTGCCGGCATAGACCTTGTCAGCCGCGGCGCCGCCCGCTAAAAGAAATCAGTTGTCAGGGCTCGCGGGGTTCGCTTTGCTCGCTTGGCTCGCTTTGCTCGCATAGAGCTTCCACGTCTGAAAGATCACGTTTTCTGGCACTGGCCATCTTATTCCTGATGAGCTCATTCCTGCCGATGAACATCACATCGATTCCGGCATAGATTTTTGACACCCTGTTTGTCCAGGCTTCCTCCCAGGTCACACCGTCAATTGAGGTGATAAAATCTATTCTCACAGGAGGGAGCCCAAGCTGAACAACACGTTCAGGATTTATAAAATCTGCAACACTTAAATCCAGACCGCCAAACCCGAAGGCAAGCAGTGATTTCATTAGCTTTTCAGCATTTTCCCGGGTCGGCTGAATATAAATATCAAGATCCCCGGTAAACCGGGGCGCACCATAGAACGCAACTGCATATCCACCGATAATCAGGTACTTAACGCTGTTTTCGTTCAACAACTCGAGCAACTCTTTGAAGTCGGGCTGAAGTTCCATAAAACTGCTTCCTTAGATATTCTACTGCTGCCAACCTTTCAACAGACGGACGTCCGAGCCAGTACTGAAGATCAGCTGCAGCCACATCTTTCCGGTGAAGCCCGGTTTTAAATATGACTTTTTTTATCATCAGCTTATATTACTCTTTATAGTGGTAAAGAACAAGAAGAGAACCGCATTCCGTATTTGCCGGCGCCGCCCGGCCCATTTGCCAATCACTATTGCACGGCAACCTGGACCAGTTTTGCATTATCGAGCAGCGAAGAAAAAGCCGATATCTTTTTAATGGTCTGCGAATCAATAATACTTCCATGTGGCAAAAGAAGCAGCCCGTTTTTCAAAAAGAGATCCTCATCCAGCACCATTCCCGGCTCGAGGCTGCCGGCACTGACAAGTTTCACAGATGTCTGCTTTTGCATAACGGAGCCGGTTAAATTACAGAAAACATTGAGTATACGGGGATCGTATAGATCTGCTGAACCTCTTTTAAGGAGCGAACATGCTTCCCCGGCGGACCTACCCTTGCGAAAACAGAGATGATCATAGTCACTGGCAATCCTGATTACCCTGGAGCTTAAAGGGATATCCCCGGCATGCAGACCATCGGGAAAACCGCGGCCTGAGAAATCCTCATGGTGAGAACGGATAATTTTAGAAAGCCTCTTCAGATTATGCACATTGCCGATAATCACTTCCCCGATTAGGGGATGTTTCCGAAAAGCCTTATTTTCCCGGGCGGTAAATTGTTCCGCATCTTTACTGAAAAGGGTGTCCGGAGCGCCCACCAGGCCGATATCGTGGAGCAGCGCTCCAAAGTAGACCATCTCCACCTCATCCTGATTATCCACCAATTTTTCAGCAGTCATGCGGGATAGTTCCGCCACCCGTTTGGAATGGCCTCCCAGAAAACGGTTTGAGCAGGCCATAATCTGGGTAAGCAGAACCAGGGTATCCTGAAAATTCCTCTTTCTATCCTCGCTCATCTGCTTGAGCCGGGCAACGGCTTTTTCCAATTGAATGGTTCTCTGCTGAACCTTCTGCTTAAGCCCGCCATCGAGGCTCTTTATCTGCTCACTTAACCGCTCTCTTTCCCTTTCCAGGGCGCGGTGCTCCAGCCCTTTTTTAATGGTGATCTTCAGCTCTTCCTCATTCCACGGCTTGGCCAGAAAACGGTAGAGCTCCCCGCTATTTACCAGCCTGACTGCAGCCTCGACCTCTGCGGCGGTGACAAGCAGCATCCTTAAAACATCAGGATGGTTCTCTTTTGCAAGGCGGAGAAACTCGGCTCCGGACATTTCCTCCAGTTGTTGGTCAGCCGCCACCAGATCAATCACGCCCCGGGAAAGTGATTCCAGCGCTTCTTTGGAATTCTGCGCGGTAAAGATCTCGATTTCCGGTTCATTTAAAAAGAGGCGCCTGAAAGCAGAGAGAAAACCCTGATCATTATCCACAAACAGCACGCTATACCTGTTTTTCGCCATGACTTGCTCCACTGATATTATATGATGAAAATGATAAATTAGCAAATTCGAAGTCAGACGTAGCGCTTCTAAAATCCACAAGACTTCCTTTGATTGCCACGTTCATTGATCATTCACGGAACTTCCTTCATTAGCCACGATCTCAAGAGGAAAACGTTTTCCTATTAATTTTCAAAAAATATATATTTTAGCTATTCTCATAAGTTTATTGACGATTAACTGCATTATATATAAGTAAATAGCTATTTCTTTTAATTATGTTAATAAAAAATTGCAGGAAAGCGTTGACAATATACAGGATTATATTATACTATTTGCCTAAAATCAAAAGAAGGAGTGAGAAATGAAAAAGCTATTTTTTATTCCGGTTATCCTTATTCTATCTGTCGCCTTATTCGCAGGCGGACAGCAAGAGAAAAAACCGGAAGAATCTCAAACAGTTGAGAAAACAACGGTAAGTATGTGGATCTATGACGAAATGGCTTCTACGGAAGAAAAAGCCATGGTTAAAGCGGCTCGCGATTTTGAGGCCGTAAATCCTTCTATTTCCATAGCCTATGAGAATATTCCTCACCGTGGGTTGAAGGATAAGTTCATAGCTGCATCAGTAACAGGCAAGGTGCCGGATGTTGTACATGTGGCTTTAGCCTGGTCTGTAGAACTGGGTGCAATGGGGCATGCAGAGGCTTTAGATAAATATTTAGGGAATAAACTCAAGGAACTGCCTGAAGGAGCGTTAGAATCAAGCTCTTACAGGGGCAAAATCTACGGTATTCCCTGGTATGTTGACACTACAGCCATCTATTATAACAAAGATATGTTTAAAGACGCAGGGCTGCCCTTCCCGGGCAAGGAACCGATGAACTGGGATCAGCTTCTGCAAAAAGCTAAAGAACTTACTCGCGATCTTGATAGCGATGGAAAGACGGACCAGTATGGCTTTGCCATGAGAAAAAGCAGGGGAGCTTCCATAACCTGGTTTCCTTTCTTTTTTTCCAATAAAGGCAAGTTGTATTCTGAAGATGGCTTAAGTCCCGCTTTCAATTCCAAAGAGGGGCATGAAGCATTTAAATTCCTCACTGACATGTATACCGAACACAAAGTAATGCCTCCGGCAACTATATCCTATGACCGGTGGGATGATGTACGAAACGCATTCCTTGCCAAAAAGATGGCCATGTATCCCCGGTTTGACACCTACTGGCCGAAATCGACGGTTTTGGCCAATTTTTTAGCAGACCTGATAGGCTAATTCCTTACCATAAAACAACTTAGCTTTTTAGCACTCTTTTCCTTAAAAAACAGTGTAG
>JAUVWI010000058.1 GCA_030604195.1 Spirochaetales bacterium | reverse complement strand
CAGCAGCGGTCGAGTACGGGACCCTTCTGTGATGAGAATGATTTTTTACCTAAGATTTTTACCCCTAAACTGAAGGAAGTGATCAAGAAATACGAGATCAAATACGATCCTGAAAACCCTGTATCGGTAGATAATGATATGGCCGACCGGGTGTGGAAGGCAGCCTGGGAGCTTTTCCGGGAAGTCGGCTTATACAACACCGACACTCACCGAATAATTAAAGTTTCTGATGAAGAGATCAAGGAAGCTCTCTACAACGCTTCCGACCGTTACTGGGTAGGCGCCGGTAAAGATGCGGTACTGTGGAAGCACCGAAAGGTGGAAGATAGCGAACCGCCATTCTGTTTGTTCAGCCCGGATTGCACTATTGATGAAGAGCTGTTCTATTCAATGAGCCTGGCCTATTTAAAAGAGCCCCTCCTGGACGGTTTCTGCGCCCCCATTCTGGAAAACTCTATGGGGCAAAAAATCCGTTCCGGTTCGCCCTCTGAGATCAACGGCTGTACCGAGCATATCTACAAGATGCGCCTGGCTGCAAAGCAGGTCGGCCGGCCGGGTGTTTTTTTTGTTGCTGTAGGGACTGCGGAACACGACAGCGGTCAGATCGCAGTATCCAACAATGAGTGGGGGGTGCGGCAGACCGATGCCCGGATTATTGGAACCCTGACGGAATTCAAGACGGCAGACACCCTGTTAAACCGTGTAGTGCACTGTAACCAGTATGGCTGCTACTCAGGCAACCTGACCGGGGCAATCTACGGCGGCTGGTGCGGCGGTTCCGAAGGTGTTGCTGTGGCTACGGTGGCTTACAGTCTGAACGGGCTGTGTATCTACGGTTCGATCTTTAACCAGCACTTTCCCTTCCACCTAAACTGGGGCTCCAATACTACCCGGGAGCTCTTATGGCCTATTTCGGTGGCCGGGCAGGCTATGGCAAGAAACAGCAAGCTGCTCTACACCTCCAACGGTTTTTCCAATGCCGGACCTATGACGGAAATGGTTTTCTATGAGACAGCCTGTCATGCCCTGGTGAGTACGGTAAGCGGCTGGCACCTGTGGGAGATGGCATCTGCACGAAATAAGTACCGCAACCGGGCTACACCCATGGAGGCGCGGATCGGTATGGAGGTCGGTCACGCTGTGGCCAGGCAGGGTATGACCCGCGAGCAGGCCAATGAGATCGCAGTGAAGCTGCTTGCCAAATACGAGCACATGGCAGCTGATGCGCCCATGGGATCACAGTACCAGGAGTGCTACGACGTGCCCACAGCTTTACCGACTCAGGAGCATTACGATATGTTCCGGAAAGTAAAAGATGAGGTGGCCGCCCTGGGCGTGCAGTTTCCATATTAATGAATATTTCTTACTCACCGGTTTCAATTTGACCATGCCCCGGGTGGTTATGGAGGAGGGATTGTGAAGCTGCGTCTGCTCACTAAGAAAGACTCATCGCAGATATATCAAGCAGCTATTGATATTCTTCGGTTGGTGGGAATGCAGGTTATGGATGATGATACCCGGAAGCTCCTGGCTAATGCAGGCTGCCGGGAAAACAATGAAGGTCGTCTTCTCTTTTACGAAGAGCTTGTGCAAAAAGCCCTTTCCACTGTCCCGGGCAGCATGGTTATCTACGACCGTAACGGAAAGGTGGCAGTAGATACAGCAGATGCAGTGCCCCGTTTCAGCCCGGGGCTAAACTGCATCAATGTTCTGGATTATAAGACCCGTGAGCATCGTCTCTGCTTGTTGAAAGATATTGTTGAGGCTGCCAGGCTCTGTGAATCTCTACCCAATATCGATCTTGCTGCCGGTCTGGGGAACCCCAGCGACATTCCCGCCTCGGAGCAGGCTATGGAAACAGTTAAGGCCCTGGTGGCTGGAACGGTCAAGCCCCTGGCATTTATTGCCCACGACGAAGTAGAGGATGAACATATATGGAACTACCTCTGCGATGTGGCCGGCGGATGGGAAGCATTATCGAGCAAACCCTTTGCACTGGATCTCACCGGTCCTTACTCCCCGCTAGAGTTAGGAGAGGAGGCTTGTCGTCGCCTACGCTTTGCAGCCCGTAACAGACTCCCTGTGGTCTGTTACCCGGCGCTTTTGCCCGGCGCTGCCGGTCCGGTAACCCTGGCGGGAGCACTTGCCCAGTCTTCAGCGGAGATCCTCGCCGGAATCGTGGTTCACCAGTTGGAACAGCCCGGCGCTCCGGTGATATCGGGATCAGCCATTCTGCCAATGGATTTACTATCCGGAAATATTGTATACGGTTCCCCTGAATATATACTTGCCTGCCTTGGAGCTGTAGATTTTTTTACAGATATCGGTGTTCCTGCCTGGTTCGGCGCCGGCTGTTCTGATGCCCACACCGTGGATGCCCAGGCAGCAGCCGAAGCGGGAATGAGTCTTCAGACTGCTGTTTTGTCCGGTACGTCTTTTATCCACAACCTGGGTTACCTTTCTGCGGGCAAGACGGGCTCCCTGGAAATGCTCGTACTCTGCGATGAGCTGGCCGGAATGGCCAGGCGATTCGCGGCCGGTATTGCGGTGGAAGAAGAAACCCTGGCAGTGTCGGTTGCCAGGAGGGCGTATAAAGATCATTCATTTTTTATGGATGAACATACTTTGAAACACATGCGTACTGCCATAAGAAAGCCCTCTCTTTTCAAGCGAACATCCATGGAAGAGTGGAAGGGATCGGGAACTGATTCTGTACAGAAAAGAATTTCTGAGAGGCTGATGGATTTGCTAAAACCTTGAGCAGTCAGGATAGGTGATATTGTCTTTAAATTATCAATATTTGCAATGTCAATGGCTGGTATGCAAAATTAATTTCTTTACGTTTTAGGTTTTATGTAAGGGAGGAGAGAGGATGAGAAATATGTTGCGAGAAGCTCAGCGTGTTCTGGAGACCATGCGCTCCCTGCGTCGTGATTTCCATCGGCATCCAGAACTGGGGATGAATGAAACCCGAACCGCGGAAATCATCGCCCGGCGTTTACAGTCCCTGGGGATGGAGGTACAGACCGGTATCGGCGGAACCGGGGTAGTCGGCCTTCTTTGCGGAAGCAGGGGTGGCGGTAAGACCGGGGGCAAGGCTGGTAAAACCGTCGCCCTCAGGGCCGATATCGATGCACTGCCCATGCAGGATCTCAAAAAAGTGGACTACGCCTCGGAAAACGCCGGGGTGGCTCATTCCTGCGGCCACGACGCCCATATTGCCATCCAGCTCGGCGCCGCCGAAATTCTGAGCGGTATGAGAGACGAACTGACGGGAAATGTCAAGTTCATCTTTCAGCCCAGCGAAGATACCTTGCCTGGAGGCGCGGTACCCATGATCGAGGACGGGGTCATGGACAATCCTCCCTTCCAGGCCATCTTCACCCTTCATTTGATGGCTCATTTTACGGATGGCACCGTCGCTGTCAAACCGGGCAACGCCAGCACCTCTTCGGTCAGTTTTACCCTGACGATTTCCGGCACCGGCGGACATGTGGGTTCACCACACAAAGTGGTCAATCCGGTCCTGCTGGCCGGAACCGTGATCATCGCAACGGAGAACATCCTCCCCAAGAAGATTGAACCGGGAGATCCGATGATATTAGAGTTCACAGCCATCCACGGCGGCACGGTGGGCAACATCGTTCCCGGTGAGGTGACCCTGAAGGGGAGCATCCGGGTGTCCTCACCGGAGAAGCGGGACATGATGACTGACTATTTTGAGAATATGATCCGGGGGATCGTCGAGCCGGCAGGGGGGCGCTATACACTGCTGGCAGAACACGGCTACCCGACCATATACAATCATCCCGATCTGATCCCCCTTTGGCAGGAAGCGGCGGCCAAAATCGTGGGTGATGAGAACGTGATTCTCCACGATCAGATCATTCCCGTAGGAGATGATGCCGCCTTTTTCCAGCAGAAGGTCCCTGGTGTGTATTGGATGCTCGGAATCCGCAACGAAGAGAAGGGATTCATCCAACCCCTGCACAGCCCCCGCTTCGACTTCAACGAAGATGTCCTGGCCATCGGAGCGGCGGTACAGGCCCAGGCCGTGGTCGACTATTTTGCCCGAGACTGATGGATCAAAACTTGAGTTGAATGCTCATCATGACGGTAGTGATAGCGTATTATCAATTATTGAAATTGTTTTTATCAGTGCCCAAATCATGCCCCTGCTGGGGATTGAAGACTTCATTCGCAGCCGTACGGGGAATTCCAAGGAAATCCTGGAGTTCCTGTTTGTTCCCACTTCGCTCTTTACCCAGTTTATATCCGGGATTCTCACCATAGCTATCTTTGAGGGCGCCTTCATTACCGAGATCGTCCGGGCGGGAATCGAATCCATAGAGCGCGGACAGCGGGAAGCGGCCCATGCTCTGGGACTTTCCTGGGCTGATGAAATGCGTTTCGTGATCCTTCCCCAGGCTACGAAACGAGTTCTCCCTCCCCTGGCCAACCAGTTTATTTCAACAATCAAAGATTCCGCCATAGTTTCCGCCATCTCCATTCAGGAATTGACCTTTGAAGGCCGCCAGCTTTCCACGAGCACGCACCGGGTATTTGAAGTCTGGATCAGCGTGACCGTGATGTACCTGATCCTTACCTTGAGCCTCTCGATGCTTGTCAACAGAATGGAAAAACGGTTGCGTAGAAGTGATTAATCCCTTTCCATTCGAACAGGAATAGATGTCAGTTGAGGGAAACCGGAGATGGGGTCATTGATACTGTCGTAAGTGATCCTGTTTACATTACTCTCCTGTTCCCACCCGTGTGATATCTGGATTATCCCCTGTCGGGTATCTTCCCCTTTAACAATCTTCGCTGCAAGGGTTATCGAACCGATCTCTGAAACAACACGAACCTTATTACCATGCTCTATGCCCAATTGGCCGGCGTCTTCCGGATGTATTTCGACTTCAGCCCTGGGGTAGAGCTTTCGAAAGCGGGGGATGTTGCGAAAGCGGGAATGATAATAAACGCTTTTCCGCGCTCCGGTGATCAGGATGAAGGGGTAGTCTTGAGAATTACCCCGGAGGTAGAGTGGTTCAAGGTACTCCGGCAGCGGGGAAAGGCCAAAACCTTCAAGGTAGCTGGAGCTGAACTCAAGCTTTCCTGAGGGAGTGGGGAAGGGATGGTCACGATACTTCTTGTACTTGACAGGTTTGTACTGCATACCGCCAGGATGCTCCGCCAATTCTTCCAGTGTTATTCCAGCGGGTTCCAGCAGATATTGGTTTACCTCTGTCTCAGTTTTCCACCGGAAATACTTTTCTCCGAATCCAAGAAGATGGGATAGATCATGCCAGAAGGAGTACTCATCCTGAACACCAGGCATCTCTAAAATCTTCCTGGAAAGAGAGACTGACTGGTAATGGCTGTAAAAGTGAAGCTCCGAGCGTTCTAAGAAAGAGGCGGCAGGAAGAACATAATTGGCCAGCCTGGCGGTTTCGGTAAGGAAAAGGTCGCGGACAACAAGAAGGTCCAGGCCGGATAAAGCTTTGGCCACCTTTTCGGAGTTGGGATTGGTATTTGCCGGATTACCCCCTGTAAGGATTAAAGCACGGATGGGATACTCACCCTGGCCGAGCATGTAATCCATAGCAGTCATGGTGTGACATTCCTTTATCATATCGTAAAGCACAGGAAACTTATCTGCTCCCACCGGTTTCTGGTTTATTAATGGGAGTTCATTGTACAGGGTCAGGTCTCGTTCCCCCATGCTTTCCGGCCATAGGTCGCCGCCATTTATGTCTATAGCGCCGCTGAGAGCGCCAAGAGAGGCTATAACCCGAACAGTATTCACACCGTTATCCTGATGCTCTAATGACACCCCCACGTAGTTCACAACCCTGGGCAGATTGTCTGCAACCATCCTGCAGCATTCGCTGATCTCTCGCCGGGTTAAACCTGTCTGCTCCGCAACAAACTCGGTGGAAAACTTCTGCGCATAGATTGCAAAATCTTCAAAGCCTACAGTATGGTTCTTTACGAACTCTTTATCATAATATCCTCCCTCAATCAGGTAGCGGCACAAACCCCAGGCCAGGGCCCCGTCACTCCCCGGCAATGGTCTTAAGTGGAGGTCCGCCTGCCTGGCAATCCTGGTACGGCGAGGATCAATAACGATAAGTCCGGCGCCTTTTTTTCGCCCTTCGGTTAGAGGGACCATGAAAGTGGGGTGGGAAACCGGCGGGTTTGTGCCCCAGAAAATAACAAGATCAGAGTGTAAAAAGTCGGGGCAGGAATTCCAGTAACCCTGCACCAGGTTGTAAGCAAGATAGCGGCTGGCCCAACACAGGGAATCGCAGGAAAAGAAGTTGGGTGAACCGAAAGCGTGAATGAATCTTCTTGCATATTTTTCCTGCTGGGCAAAGCCCAGGGCTTCCCCCTGCCAGCAACTGACTGTCCTGGCTCCATGCCTCTCTTTCAATTCAATCAGCTTTGCCGCAATTTCATCCATTGCCTGGCTCAGGGGAATTTCCTGGAACGAACCATGCTCATCTTTTTTTAGCGGCTTTAAAAGACGCTCCGGGTGGTAGACCATATCTATGGCTGCCGGGCCTTTAGGGCAAAGGCGGCCCCGGTTCTGGGCATGTGATTTAAGGCCTGATATTTTGACTATTTTTCCATTTTCGATCTGCACATTGATACCGCAGTGCATATCGCATTGCCTGCAGATTGTCGGTAGAATACCGGATTGGATAACTGTCTTCGAGTTCATCTTTGAGTTCATCTTTGAGTTCATCTTTGAGTTCATTGTATTCTAGCTCATAATATTAAAAATCCCTTTGGTCCTTCGGTTAAACCATTTCGGATTCTCTCCTGGCAGTAACAGCCTGTACTGCCTCCACCACATCCGAAGGCAGACTACCGGCGTGATGTTTTTCCAGGATCTCCCGAATATTCGCATTCGCCCGTGTTCCGAAATCTGCAGATCCTGCTTCTTTCCAGCGGTCATAGTCGAAACGGTTCAAGAGTTCCGAAAAATGCAGGTGCTTTTTAAAATTCTCCAGTGTATGGTCCTCGGTTAAAAAGCTGCCCCCTGGTCCGACCCTCTTGATTACCTCTAAAGCCTTGGTGACAGGAGAGATCTCGATGCCCTTAAGCACCTGTCTCACCATGGAGGCTGTCTCATTACATAAAACCAGCATTTCCATGGATGAGGTCATTCCTGCGCCAATGTATCCCAGGTCATGAATCAGGTTTCCGCCGGCAAGACCTAGGAGCAGCATGCTGAATGCTGCTTCCAGTCCTGCCTGCTGGTCAAAAACCTGAGCATCCGAGCATCCGGCAGTACAGAATACAGGCAGGTTGTAATATTGAGATAGGGTGATCATTGCCGCATCATTCAAGATTGCTTCGGGCGCACCGTAGGAACAAACAGCTGTTCTCATGTCCATAGGAGGAGCACTGGCGCCGTAAATAAAGGGCGCCCCTTTTGCCTTCAGTTGGTGAATTACCAGGCCTGATAAGATTTCAGCGTTGGCAACGATCAATGCCCCGGCAGAAGTGACCGGACCGCTTGCGCCCAGCATTACTGTGGGGACATACATCACAGGCAGGCGCTGCCCTGCACACAGCAGCATCTTCTGAATGGCCGTCTCGCTGTGCTGTAAGGGAGAAGAAGGTTCGGCGTACAGGATCATGAATGGGTTGGCTCTCAGCGCTTCAGAACCTCCCGCCACAATTTCAGCCATTTCTATCATGTCCGCCACGTCCTTGCTGCTGTCCGCAGTGTAAACAATCGGTTTTGCGGTGTTCAGCACCATGGCTTCGAACTGGTGTACAAAAGAGGACATGGTCGGCACATCCGAGGCAATCCCAAGAGACATTACAAAGTCAATATTGGCAAGACTGTCGGCAATCTTAGCCGCATTGATCACATCCTCTTTTACCGTGGCACGGCGGCTACCGTTATAGATATCAAATGTAGTCTGGGTATCAGAGCCGGTGCCAAAATAGATACGTCCCCTTTCAAGCAGCATAACCCGTTCTCCCTGCCGGTTGCCAATAGGAATTCTGCAGGGAGCTGTAGTCAGGGCTTCCTGCACCATCCAGGCAGGGATGCGGACAAGATTGTCATCGATCCTTGCCCCTGCGCTGCGCAGCAAATCCAGGGCTTCTTTCTCATGGACTTTTACTCCCACACTGTCCAGCACTTCCAGAGAGGCCATGTGGAGTTCCTCACACTGGTCGCTGGTAAAAAGGTTCAACCCTAAGGTATTTTGAAACAAAGTGTTTGCTCTCATAGAGACTCCTTACAGGATAGAGTAGTCCATCCCAAACTGTATAAGTTTTTCCTTGCAGCGGTCGTAGAGTTCCAGGTACTCCCGGGTTGGCTTAACAGTTTGCAAGTCATAACACTCATCGAAACGCTTTCCCAGGGGTGCATCGCTGATTTGGGATTCGTACTCGGTCAGGATTTTTTTCACGATAGTGTTGGCCTGTTCTCGAGAGATTCCCTGCCTGGCTACCAGATGTCCTGTTTCTGATCCGATACGCGCTTCCATTCCGCTTGAGTGTTCCGGATACTTATTCCGGGCAACAGCAACTAAGTTCAGGTGAAGACCGGAAACAGTAGCGGCAAGCACAGCAGCAGCGATCTCGAAGATTACCATGCCGGTGCATGGGCCGGCAGCTGTAAAAGGACTGACCCCAATCAACAGATGTGTGTTCCGTGCCAACGCCTGCCCTGTGATACTGATAAGCCACAGCAGGTCCCTGGTGGTGTTGCACCCCTGCATTAGATGAAGGGGAAAGCCGTCGTGCCACTGGGCCTGGAAAACCAGGAGCCCCAGGAAATGATGGGCTACATGTACTATGGCAGTTGCTTCAGGTCCGCCGGCATATCCACCCATAATAGGACCATAGAGCCCATACTTGTTGTATCCTTTATGGAGAAGGAACGGCACCTTTTTCATACGCTCATAGTCAACTTTAAGCTCTGCCATTGCGGCCACAGCCAGCCCATCGTTTGGATGTGCACCGAACTCTGCCTGAACAGCAGCCATAGTCGCGTCGGCACGTTCGGCATTTGAAATAAGGTTGTGGATGCCGATCAATGGGCGTCCTGCAGCATGAGCTGCTTCGCGCAGCTTGATAACGTTCCAGATGGCGGCTTCCACCTCCTGGGGTGTTCCCGATTTGATAGGGCGGCCATGAACTGTCTGGCTGAAGGCGCTCGAAAAGGTATCGGACAAAGGCTCCTGGGCGTAACTCTGCAGCATAGCCACAAAACGTTCTTCCGCTACAGTACAGCCCACAGGCGTATTGAGGCAGAAGGGCGGTTTAGTGTCTTCGATTGTCCTGTGGGTCATGGTGCGCAGGTCAGGGCCCTGGCCGTAAGTTACCGTTGTTGGGGCCTGTTTAAGGGCCCATTCCACTTCACTGTGGCTGAACTGGATCAGACGTCCCGTATCTTTACAGAAAATCCCCAGTTCCAGGAACATCTCAAGTCCGGCTTGATATACCCGGTCTGCCAGGTCATTGTCCGCCGGGATGACATTCTGAGGATCATACTTGATACCATGTTTCTTGACTATCTTCCCGGCCAGCTGGGAAATCTTTCTGTCAAAATCTTCCTCTTTGATATAAGGACCTGTTTCGCTTCGTTTTGCTGCATCCCAAAAATTAATCATTTTACACCTCCTTTGCTTTTTTCCTGCATGAGGCGTTTAGCCGTTTTCACAGCTTCTGCTGCGTTCTCACCATATCCGTCAGCTCCGGCCTCTATTGCGTAATCCGGGGTCACAGGGGCGCCGCCGACCATGATCCGGAACTTTTCTCTCTTTCCTACCTCATTTAAGAGACTGGAGAGATCAGGCATGTATGCCATAGTTGTAGTCAGGATGGCCGAAGCAGCGATAATGTCGGCGTTCCCATCTATTGCTTTATCAATAAATTGACGCACAGGTACATCACTGCCCAGATCAAGAACGGTAAAGCCGGATGCCAGAAGCATGGTTCTGACAATATTTTTACCCAGATCGTGCAAATCGCCTTGAATTGTACCGAGGACAACTGTGCCTTTTGCGCCACTTTCCTGGTCCTTACCCAAATGAGGCTTGAGCACATCCAGGGCTGCTTTCATGGCATCCGCGCAAACCATGAGTTCGGGCAAATAATACTCCATCCTGGCAAACTTATCACCAACAATCTCCATTCCGCGGTTATAACCCTTTTCAATTGCCTCAAGGGGATTGATCCCCTGTTCTATCACCTGCCGGGCTAAAGATGAACATTGATCTAAATCTCCGGCAACGGTGGCTTCAATAATCTGTTCGAATAGTTTCATTTTAGAAATCTCCTTATAATAATACTACTATCGAATTCTTAAGTTAATCAGTTTCATGAATTGACTGGTTATTGTTGTTTGAGGGGAGAGATTAGGGAAACCATTTCGGATACCAGAGAAGATACTGCTCCGGGCGTAGTAGTGTTTGCTTATTTTCCTGCATGACTATATTTAAACACAAAACAATTCACGAGTCAAATAAATAAGTAGTATTCCTGTTCCATATATTGAGAATAGCCACCCACACCTTTAGCTTAACCTTGAAAGGAGATTCCCATTTCAGCCGGTGTCCCTTGTTTTTGAGATACTGGGAATCAGAGTCTCAGAGCTGACGATACCCGGAATCCGCCTTACCTTATCCTGCACAAACCGCCCTATGACCTCAGCATCCGAAGAGAGCAGGTCCCGGGTCAGAATGATTTTTACCAGAATGTCGATATTACCGTGGACAGAATGGACTTCCTTTACTTCTTCTATCTGGAATAACTTCTCTATGATCTGTTGTTCTTTCCTGGTGACCACTTTCAATAGAATAAATGCCGTAATATCGCGCAGCATCTCCGAATAATCCGGGTGGTGTTTTTCAGCCATCTTTTTTCGAAACTCCTCCATGTTTTTGGTAATCAAATCGTCAATCTCCACACCATCCGCTTTTTGCCGCCAGTTTCCCCATTGATGAAATGAAATATAGGCATAAAAATCGCCCGGGGTGCGTTTGGGGAAATACTCCAGGAATCTGCTCTGCTTGATAATAGAGGCAAATGGAGCATAGATAGTGTTATACCAGTCCAGAGCGGCTTTTTCAAAGGGAGAAACCTGACCTGTCTCATCCTCCAAATATTGCTGATGTGCTGAAATTTGCTTGAGCAGGTATATGTACTGTCCAACCTCCGTAAGCGTAATCGCTGGGGGGAGTAAAGTCTTATCGTAAAACATGGAGTGTTCCCTGTAGAGAATATTTTCCCAGGTATTTTTCCGCGGGATGCACTCAACAATGCGGGCAGTGATATCCTTGAAACCGAATTCCTTGGCAGCGGCAATACGGTGGTTTCCGTCCAATACGTAGTACTCATCCTTGATCTGGAAGAGATCGACCGGAGGCAGTGGTTTCCCGGCTCTCATAATTTTTCTAATCCTTGCCATTCTTTCCTGGGGCAGGTGTTGTTTCAGGCGGAACTTATTATCGAAATCGTGGTATCGCCTGACACTGCCCACGATCAGTTTAAGCGGAACCGAGAGCACTCCCCGTTTCCGGTAATCAAAAGCCTCCTCTGTTTTCTGCTTCTCCAGGAAGTTTTTCACATCGGACTCTTGCGGCTTGTGATGTTTCAGGAGCTTATCCAGCAATTTATTCATTGGCGCGCTCAATATAGTAATAACCGCAGCAGTTGACAACACTGGTGTTTTGCACCGGGGTGACGCGTTCAGAGGGATCGGGAAAATGATCATGGATGTGCCCATGGAGGAAGTACAGAGGTTTATATTTCCGGATCAGGGAGCGAAAGCATTTAAAACCCCGGTGGCACTGGTCCTCCCCATCGTGGATATGGCGGGGAGCCGCATGGGTTAGAATAATATCTACGCCCCCTCGCCGGCGTAATTCACCTTTAAGTCTACTCACCATCCCTCTCATCTGTGCTTCCGTGTATTGATGGGGACCCCCGTTGTACCATCTGCATCCCTCCAGGCCAAGGATATTGGTGCCATTGAATTGAACAAGCCTGGTGTGTATGTCGAAACATCCATCCGGAATAACACCACCCACCCTGATATCATGGTTGCCCTTCACAAAATAAAGGGGCGCATCAAAGGCGCTGCTTAAGGCGGAAAGATACTCAATGGACAGGTCACCACAGGACAAGATCAAATCCACTTGTTTAAAACCCTCCCTTTTGATCCGGTTGTTTTGAAATAGCACGGGATAGTCCGCAACTGCCAGGATTTTTATGGATCTATTGAACACTTTATTGGGCGCCGTGAATTTTTTCTACTCGAACCTCTACCGCTTTCATCAGCGGGAAACCGCTTATGGGATCAAAACGGTCGTCATGGGTAACCAGGTTAACATTGGCATCTTTCCATCCGTGGGTTATTTGCAGGTTCCCGGGCAGTATCTCGTTCGGCGCCATGATCTTGACCGGAATCTCAAGTGATCCGATTCGGGAGGTAATCTTAACAGTTTCTCCATCTGCCACCCCGATTGCTTCGGCGTCCAGGGGGTGTATTTCAACATCCGCTTTGGGAATAGCGGTGCGAAAACGGGGGATATTGCGAAAACGGCTGTGATAATAGAGTAGCTTGCGCGCGCCGGTTATCAATACGTACGGATACTCCGGGTCGGGTCCTGATTTATATGCAGGGGGTTTATATTCCGGAAGCTCCTCATAGCCCAGATCTTTAAGGTATTGGGAGGTGAATTCAATTTTCCCCGAAGGGGTGTTGAAACCTTTCTCCCGCCACTTCTTATAGCGAATCGGTTTATAATTGACACCTTCAGGATGTTCTTCCAGCTGCTTCAGGCTGATGCCGGAGGGCTCCAGTATCCACCGGGTAAGCTCTATCTCGTTTTTCCAGGGAAAGAATTTGCCAATTCCCAGGCGATGGGCCAGGTCATGCCAGAATTGGTATTCATCCGGGCAGTCGGGAAAGGAAATTATCTTTCTGGCCAGGGTAGCGGTTTGGCATATGCCATGGTAGTGAATCTCAGAGCGCTCGAGAAATGAGGCAGCCGGTAGGACATAATCGGCCAGGGCGGCTGTCTCGGTCATAAACAGGTCCCGCACCACAAAGAGATCCAGAGACTCAAATGCTTTACGCACTTTCAGGGAATTGGGATTGGTTATAGCCGGGTTGGCTGCGGTAAGCAGCATTGCCCGGAGCGGGTAGGGTTTGTTGCTTAAGATGGTGTCCATTGCGGTCATGGTGTGGCATTCCTGCCGGAAATTGTAGAGAACAGGGAAGCGATCTGCGCCGATGGGATCCAGATGGTGAAGAGGTATTTCGTCGTACAGGGTCAATTCGTTTTTATCCATCACCTCTATAAGACGGTTGCCACCTTCCTGGTCCAGTGAACCGAGCAGCCCGTCCAGGCAAGCAACCGCCCTGATATTATTAATACCATTTTCATGGTGTTCCGGGCCATTGCCCATGTAGATGGCCACTCTGGGCGCCGAATTTGCCAGGATCCGGGCGATTTCCAGAAGCAGCCCGGCATCTACACCGCTCTCATTCTGAACGTATTCCGGGGTAAACCTTTGTGCATAGTCGGCAAGGCTGGAAAATCCCAGGGTGTGCTTATCCACGAAGTCCCGGTTGTACCATCCCTCTTTTATAAGCAGGTGGATAATACCCCAGGCCAGGGCGCCATCCGTACCGGGTTGTAAAGAGGCATGTATATAGGCTTTGCGCGCAATTGCCGAGAGTCTTGGGTCCACAACTATCAGCCTGGCCCCCTTCTTCCTGGCCCGCATGATCACCTGTGTCATATTGGGATGTGCGTGCGGGGGGTTGGCGCCCCATAAAACTATAGAGTCTGAGTTTTCATACTCCGGCACCGGCCAGGAGCCCTCCACCAGGCGGTAGCCGAAGTAACGGCCATTGTAGCATTGGGAATCATTGGAAAAATAGTTAGGTGTGCCCAGGGCATGAACGAAGCGCCTGGCCAGGTCCTCCTGCTGGCTGAAGCCGATGGCTTCCCCTTTCCACACACTGATGCTTCGGGTTCCGTACTGCTCCTTGATTTTGAGCAGCCTGGCGGCAATTTCATCCATTGCCTGCTCAAGAGGAATCTCCTTAAAACCACCTGCTGTTTTTTTGAGGGGCTTCAGCAGACGGTCCTTATGATAGACCATATCGACTGCTGCCCTGGCCTTTACACAGAGCCTGCCCCGGTTCCAGGGATGAGGTATATAACCATCAATATCCACTATACGGTTATTTTTCAGGTACACATTAATTGCGCAGCGATCGTCGCACATGCGGCACAAGGATTGCACTACTTTATGTTCAGCCATACCTTTTCCCTTCGGAAGCCAGAATACGCATCAGCATACCATCAAAAGCCTCTCTTTTGTAAGAATAGGCCTCCTCTTCCTCGATAAACTCCAGTGCCCCGGAAGGGCAGAACTTTACACATTTCGGGTCGCCGCCGCAGAGGTCGCACTTCCTGGTGATGTGTTCCCGGGAATCGAAGTGGATATTGCCCGCCGGGCAGGCGAGCATACACATCTTGCATCCGGCACAGCGGCTGGAATCTATTTCTACAGCTCCTGTTTCAGGATTACGAGTGATTGCATTGGCAGGACAGATTTCCATACACCATGCCTCGCTGCAATGGGTACAGGTCCAGGGAATACATGCCTTTTCTTCCGGATAGAAGTTGACCCTGATATTTGATGCGTTGCGATCGAAATCTCCGCTTTGCTCAAAAGCACAGGCGTATTCACAGTTCCTGCAGGCAACACAGGAATTCAGGTCTACAGTAACAATTCGCATCTCTTTATGCCTCTTTACCCTGAAAAAAAGCTATGGCCCGGATCCTGGCTGTCATGCACTCAACCTTTGGAAATAGAGTATCTTCTCCATTAAATCCTGGTGAAAGCCTTCTTTGATAAAGCGCTCTCTTATATTGACCGACATGTTGCGCCTGATAAAGGGTCTTAAGGCCCCGAGAAGCTTCACATCCTCGGGTGTGCCCACAATAACACCGCCAACGGGTTTTTGATCACGCAAAAGGATCTTCAGGTATCTGCCTTCCCCGGAATCAATATAACTGACCTTTTCCAGCTCCTCACAACCTTGATAGATACCCATCGAGGCAACGGTAATTCCGAACATACCGGTGACATTCATGTTCAGACTACCACGATAGTCAAGTTCCTTTCCAGCCATGTTTGCTCCTGCAATTTTGCCTTGCTCCACGGCTGTGGGCCAGAGTGCATGGGGAACATGGGCTTCATTAAAAACAGTGGGGCCTGAAGCCACATCTCCGGCAGCGTAGATACCCCGGACGCTGCTTTCCATTTTTGAATTGACCGGAATACCCCCCTCTATTTCAACAGGGCTGTCCTGCAAGAACCCTATATTAGGGCGGACACCGGTGCCTACAATTATAACATCCACAGAAAAAGGCGGGCACCCCTTTGCAAACACGCGGATCGTGCCATCCCCGCTACGTTCAATACCCTCTGTCACGATCTCTGTACGAAGATCCACGCCGTGGCTGAGGATCTCTTGATGAAGTAGCAAGGCGCCCTGGTCGTCAAGAACCCTGGGCATAATACGTGGCATCAATTCGAATAGAGTGACATCAAGACCACGTTTTATGGCAGCCCAGGCAGCCTGCAGGGCCACAAACCCGGAGCCGAGAATCAGCGCTCGTTTACCTGGATAAAGGAGGGAATCGAGCTTTTGAGCATCTTGCAGAGTCCATAGATGATGCACCCCGGGGCCGGCCAGGTTTTGGACAGGAGGTTTGACCGGGTGGGCTCCGGTGGCTATGAGCAGGCGGTCGAAGGGAATCAAAACCCCGCTTTCAAGCCTCACTCTTTGTTTATCTACCTCGATTTGCCGGACACCATCTCCGAAATAGGTATTGACTTTCATCCCCTTGTAGTAATTGTCCTGCCGGATAAAGAGATTCTCAAAAGAGACTTTTTTACGTAAAAAGTAGGGCAGCAAGACCCGTGAATAGGCTGGACCCGGCTCTTCTGAGATCAGTGTAACCAGTGAATCGGCTTCATACTTACGAAAGCTCTCCAGAGCATTAATTCCTGCGGCGCTGTTCCCAATAATTACGGTGTTTCTCATTTGTTAATCTTTGAGCATGATAGGAGTAATAATTGGGAAAGTCAATTTAGAAAATCGGCAGGTGAGTAGTAAAAATACTTGTTTAAAATCTAAAACCAGCATTTGTCCTGGTTCTCTTTCAGCCACTGCTGCTGCTGCTTATAATTAGCCATGGCTTTTTTGACCAGGGACCAGAATGCAGGCGAATGGTTATGCTCAATAAGATGGGCAAGCTCATGTATACAGACGTAATCCAGCACCTTATCGGGGGCAAAGAGCAGACGGGTGGAGATATTGATATTCCCTTTAGCAGAGCAGCTTCCCCAGTTGGATTTATTATATTTAAAAGAGATATTGCTGATCCGCTGCCTGAACAGGGTTTTGTTGAGTCTTAATATCCTCTCTTTCAGCTCAGGAAGTCTCTCGTTAGCCAGGCATCTGCTTATAAGGGTGGAAATATGTTTTGCTCTCCCTTCCTCGGTAAGGCGGGCTGAAATAGAGAGCTCTATGGTTCCTTTGACAAGTTTTGCTGAGCTGCTTTTTTTATCCTTATAATCTATCTGTAATATATAGCGGCGGCTGCCGGAGTTAAGGATCTCACCGCTGTGGTATGCTCTCAAGTGCGGCAGAAAATACCCCGGGTTGCTCCTCAGGGTTTTTTGGGCCCAGCCTTTAAGCTCTTCGATTATCTCTGATTTCTTCGTTCTATTGAGCCAGCTGGGTATACGGATATAAACTGCCTTCTTTCCTATTGAGACTGTTGAATTTTTTCTGCTCTCATAATAGACCTTTAATGGATATTTCAGGTTGTCAACCTGGATATAGGTATTTTTCATTCATCAATTACCATTTACGCAATAGCCTGCATTCGATAGAGCTGGGCGTATACCCCTCCCTTTTTTAACAATTCAGCGTGGGAACCCTCTTCCACGAGCCTGCCCTTATGAAGCACCAGGATGCGGTCCATATGTCTAATTGTGGAAAGACGGTGGGCAATGATGATTGCCGTTCTTCCTTCAATTAACCTGTCTAAAGCCTCCTGGATCAATTTTTCAGTTTTTGAATCGATATTAGATGTTGCTTCATCCATAATCAGGATGGCCGGATCTGTGGCAAAGGCCCGGGCAAAGGAGAGCAGTTGCTTTTGACCTGTAGAAAGAGATTTGCCCTGCTCCAGTATCTCCTGGTTATACTTCTGTGGAAGTCTTTGAATGAAGGTATCCGCCTTTACCGCCCTGGCAGCATTTTCTATATCTTGAATGCTGAAGCCCTGGCGGTGCAGGGTAATATTTTCGGCAATCGTGCCGCTGAACAGGAAAAAATCCTGGGGCACGGTGGTTATCCTTGCCCTTAGATCCACTAATGAATATTTACCTATGTCAAGGCCACTGATCTCTATGGAGCCCTGCTGAATATCATAGAGGCGGTTTATCAGGTTGATTACCGTGCTTTTTCCGGATCCGGTATGGCCGACAATTGCTACCTTTTCCCCTGTGTGGATGGTAAAGGAGAGGTCCTTCAACACCGGTTGATCCTCTTCAGAATTATCCTGGTCACTATAGGAAAACCGGACATTCTTAAAGGCAACCGCACAGGCTGTTCCAGCTTCAGGCTGCAGGGGCTCTGCAGGGTCACGGATCAATATCTCCTTATCCATTAAAGAGAAGATCCTCTCCGAAGCAGCCATGGCCGATTGGAAAGTATTGAATTTTTCAGCCATCTGGCGCAGCGGCCGGTAAAACATATTGATATAAGAGAAAAAGGCAAATATTTCTCCGGGCTGAACAGAAATACCTAGAGTGAAATGCGAAAATAACAGGATAACAATCATTCCCAGAATGGATACCATTTCAAAAATAGCGAAAAAGATAGAGAAACTCTGTATAACTCTAAGAAATGAGGTTAGATAGTCCCGGTTATAGCCGGTAAAACGTTTTGTGCTGGGACCCTTATTGTCAAAAAGGATTATTTCCCTGATTCCGGTAATAGTTTCTACCAATGAAGTGTTTATCAGTGCATTTGCTTTTCTTACCCCCCGGTAGCCCCGGCGGATACTGGTGCGGAAAATCGCGGTGGTTATAATAAATATCGGCAGGGTAAGAAAGGTTATCAGGGCCAGCTTGAGGTTGATGGCCAGCATAGCTGTTAATATAAAACCGATTTTCAGCAGATCACCCACAATGGTAACAATTCCGTATGAAATGAATTCCCTTATTGCTTCCACATCATTGGTTATATTGGTCATAACCGCGCCGACCGGGGTTCTATCAAAATAACTGCTGTCAAGGCGAAGCACCTTCTTGAACACATCAAGGCGTATATCAAAGAGAAGCCGCTGGCCAAGATATTCAATCATATAATTGAATAGGACCTCTACTATAAAACCCGCGCTCATTACTATTGCCAGGGTAATCCCCAGGCCGAGTAATCCGGATAAATCATTGTTCAGGATGTGCCGGTCTATTCCCACCTTAATCAGGTAGGGATGAAGCACATGCAACAGATCCATGGCAACCATCAGCACCAGGGCAGCCCCAACCAGGAGTGAGTTCCTGCGCACGTATGGCGCCATTCTCCGAAGCAGGCGCCAGTCAAGGCCATTCTTTTTCATACGCTTACCCGCCCGATATTCACATGCTGGATCTTCCAGAGATGGGTATATAATCCTTTCTGGCGAAGCAATTCAAAGTGGGTGCCTTTTTCTACGATACTTCCCTTATCAAAAACGTAGATAATGTCACTTTCCTTTAGCACCGCAACCCTGTGGGCAATCAACAAAATGGTCTTATCTTTCTTTAAATTGCGGATATTCGTAAGTATCTCATTGGCTGTTCTGGAATCAACACTTGACAATGAATCATCGAAGATCATAAAAGAAGAATTTTTTCTAAAAGCACGGGCTATGGCAATTCTCTGTTTCTGGCCACCGGAGAGGGTAATACCGCGCTCGCCCACCATCTGCTCATATCCTGAAGCAAAAGATCTGATATCCCGGTCTATGCCGGCCTGTTTTGCTGCATTTTCAATATCAGCGGGATCAGTTTCTAAAGAAGCGCTTAAACCGATATTCTCGGCAACTGTGGCGGAAAAGAGGAAAGGCTCCTGCGGAACAATAGCTGTTCCCCGGTAAAGACTCTGTGGATCTATATCACGAATATCACAATCATTAACATAGATCATGGAGCGCTCCGGTTTTATTATGCCGGTAAGCAGGTTTACAATAGTGGTTTTGCCGCTGCCCACCGAACCGGTAATGCCGATAACCTGCCCCGGTTTGATCTCCATATTGATATCTTTTAGCGCATCTTTTTCTGAAGCAGGATAGCGGTAGTTGAGGCTGCGCATGGAAAAGTGGCTGGGGGTGTTGCTGTCCAGCAATATCCAGTCTTTCCTCTTTTCCACCGGGTAATCAAAGATGGCCGCTATCCTGGAGAGAGCGCTTATGCCCTGTTGTAATAGAGACATGACCCAGCCCAGGGAAATTACCGGAAAAACCAGAATTGCGATCATGGTGTTGAACTGCAGAAGCTGCCCGAGGGTCATGCGATCGGAAATAATTTCCCTGCCCCCCAGGAGAAGTATAAGCACTTCAATAACGGCGAAGACGTAAATAAAAAAGGGACGTATAAAACCGCGAATTCGTACCAGTTTCATCTGGCGCTGTATATACTCCCGGTTGATCTCCTTGAACCTTTGAGTTTCTATTGCTTCCAGGGTATTGAGTTTTATTGTATTTATTCCGGAAACCACCTGCCAGGCCCTGTTGTTTATCCTGCCTATATGCTCCTGAATGCTTTTAAAGAGGGGTCTCATCCTGGGCATAACCAGGAGAATGAAGATAACCAGCAGAATAAGAGCTGAGCCGATAATAGCCATCAACCTGGCATTCAACCTGACCAGGATTGGAATAAAGAGCGCCAGCCTGCTTATTGAGTTGGGAACATACATAATTCCCGGGCCCAGCAGGGTGCGTACATCATTGAGATCATTGGTGCAGCGTGATATAAGATCACCGGTCTGGTATTTCTGATAGAATTCAAAGTCCAATTCCAGGATTTTTTCATAGAGATCCTGGCGCAGGGAATATTCGACCTTTCTGGATACGCTGATTATCATTTTACGCATCAGGTACATACAGAAGGTGGTAAGGGCGCCAAAAAAAAGAGCATACAGGGTATAAATCCTGATCTCTGAAAAGCGGTTCGCCCCGATGATCTCATCGAGAATCTTCTGCATATAGAGTGGTACGCGGCTGTAACCGTAGTTCTGCAGGATCATAAAAAGAAAACCAGCTGTAAGTACCGGGTAGTGTGATTTTAAATATGGCAGAAGCCTGCCGAGCGTTTTTATAGAGTACCTCCTGTGTCAATAGCGGTTGCGCCGCAGAGTCTATGCGCCTGCCTGCGAGTATCTGTCGAAAATAAGAAGAGGATTTTTAAATGAGGTTGTGCAAGGTTATAAGACAACCTCAATTCCTTCTTGTTCTCTTTCCCCGGTAATGTCTCTTTCTGTTGGCTGAAGAGGATGCCGGATCGGGTTTTTTCCCCAGCCAGATGGGGTTTTCAATCCGGTTGACCCTGAACATCCTCTTTAAAGAACCCAGATCCCTGCTCGTAACCATGGTCACGGCAATACCAACCCTGCCCATTCTTCCTGCCCGTCCGGTACGGTGAGTATAGGATTCGCTGCTCATTGGGAAGTCATAATTGATAATGTGACTGACCCCTCTGAAATCCAATCCACGGCCTGCAAGGTCAGTTGCCACCATATAGGTAATTTGATGATTGCGGAAGCGGCGGATAATTGAAGTACGCTTGGACTGTTCCAGACCGCCGTGAATAAATTCAGAGTTTTTCACCTGCGATTTAATCTGCTTAAAAAGCTTTTCAGCGCTGAAACGGGAATTGCAGAATATAATAGCCTGAGATATGGCTTCTTTCTGTACATAATCCTGCAGCGCATTGAGTTTGCCTGAGCCCGGCACAGAGATAAAGTGATGCTCAAGGGACTGGGGGGCGACCTGTTCCAGGTTCAGCTCAATAACCACCGGTTTATTCAGATAACTCTCGGCCAATCTTTTAACTTCATCAGGCATGGTAGCTGCAAAGAGCAGTATTTCGTGTTCATGGACCAGGCAGGAGAGAATAAAATCTATATCTTCGGCAAAACCCTGCTTCAGCATCTCATCCGCCTCATCCAGGATCAAAGTCTGCACATCCGAAAGGGATATATAGCCGCTGTAAAGCATATCGATCAAGCGGCCGGGTGTTGCAATCAGGATATGCACATTGCTTGCCAGTTTGGCCTTCTGTATGCCCATATCAAAGCCGCCATACACGGCAAAGGGTATAACCTTCATATATTTGGCGATTTTACCGATTTCCTCCACATACTGTAGGGCGAGTTCTCTTGTGGGTACGAGTATCAATGCCTGAATAGTGTTTGAGGAAGGATCGACGCGCTGAACAAGGGGTATTCCGCAGGCGCTCGTTTTGCCAGAGCCGGTTTCAGCAGTTGCCAGCAAATCACGCCCCTGTAGAATATGGGGAAAGGTTTTTTCCTGTACCGGGGTTAATTCCTGATAGCCCATTTCCCGTATTGCTTTCAGAATTAAGGGGTTCAAATTAAGTTCTGTAAATTTCATTATATTAAGATAATATTATAATCGGGAAAAAACGACCATTAATTGTGGCTCATTTCGGCTGAACAAGATAGAATGCCGGATGCTATTTGTTTTACAGGCAAGAAACGGCTTTATCAAAAGCAGGTAATCTGTTAATATAAGCCAAGCAAGACCAATGATTGATTCATACAGTTTCGGTAAAATTGTTATAAACGGCAAGGCCTTCAACCAGGATGTTGTTATCTATCCTGACAGGGTAAATTCTTCATGGTGGCGCCGGCAGGGTCATAACCTCTGCTGGGATGATATCGGGGAGATCATTGCATTCAAACCGGAGATCCTGATAATAGGGCAGGGGCAGCCGGGATTGATGAAGGTCCCTGCTGCTATTAGGGCGCGGATCGAGGAGCAGGGTATAAAGCTTTTTATTGCCGGCACTGTAAAAGCGGTGCAGCAGTACAATTTAGTATGCGGCAGTAAAAGGGCTGTTGCGGCACTGCATTTAACCTGTTAATAAGGAGTAATAAACATGGATATGATACATATGAAAATAGATGTTAGAGTGCCTGAGGATATGTATAATTTTATGATTGATGATGCGAATCTCATGAAACTGAGCTTTGAGGGGTTGGTGCTGTTATATATCAAGGAGCGTATGGAGAGAGAGAAGGGGAAGTAAGCGAAGAATATTAGCAGGGAATAACAGACTTTACAGATAAAGGAACAAGAAATGAAAAAGGGATCATTCCTCTATTTTGTTTTTGTGCTCGGCCTGTTTCTGGTTTTTTCAGCAGTACTCTGGGGGCAGGATGAAGAAGAGTTAAGTGAGCCTGTTGATCACAATATCGGCTTTATCTTCAATCTTGCCGGTCCTCTGCCGGAAATCCGTGAATCCGGTGATGGTATTCAAAGCGGTCTCGGTATTAAATACCGGCTCAACCGGAAGATGGCTCTAAGAGGATTGCTTGATTTTTATTACATTAATGATTCAGCTTCGAGCACTTCAGAGCTGACTATTGGGCTGGCGGCCAGTCTTGAATATCACTTTACAGAGGGAAAGGTTTCACCCTATGCAGGCGCTACGGTAGGAACCCGGATCAAAACAGGCACGGTAAATAACCTGGTTCTCTATTTTGGCGGTCTTTTAGGGGTTGAGGTAGAGCTTCTCGATTATCTAAGCTTGTATGGTGAATACAGCCTGCTGGCAGCCATGGATGAACCCACATTCAAGATCGACCTGGGTATCGGGAACAGCTCCCAGATCGGCTTGATAATTTACCTGCCATAGGTCGGTGATCCGGAAGCTCCGGCATATAATCGCTTTCCACATAAAAAATGCTTGACAACATTGAATACATATAGTATACAAATTATATACAACTGATAAAGTTAATGAGTATTATTGCTTACATAGCTAAGATCTTAATAAGGATGTATTCATGGAGAACGATGTTTGTAGCCTGATAAGAGAAAGAATTGTTAATCTCGATTATCAACCCGGCGATCCCCTTAACGAGGCAAAATTGGCGGAGGAGCTTCAGGTTAGCAGAACACCTATTCGAGAGGCTCTGATTCGTCTCTCATCTGAAAAATTGGTCACAATTATACCTAACTCAGGAGCCCGGGTTTCTGAAATAAATCTTCATGACTTTAAGGCATTAATAGAAATAAGGTTGATCCTGGAGCGAGGAGCAGTCCGAATGGCTGCACTGAAAGCCAATAAGGATCAGATTCATCGTCTGGAGAAACTGAATATGAAGGTCAAACAGGCTGATTATGAAGACCTATCTGCAATGCTTAATTACGACGTAGAATTCCATAAAATTATCCGAGAAATCGCCAATAATATTTATCTAAGTGACTATCTGTCCATAGTAATGAATCAATTTATTAGGATAGAAAAAATAGTTTCCTATAAACCAGTTGTTTTTCAAGCTGACCTACCTAAGTTCATTCAGGCCCTGAAACGAAAGGATCCGGATCAAACGGAAAAGCTGATCGAACACCATCTTGAAAACATTGTTAAAAGGGTGGAGAACTATATTAAGACTATATGATATAGAAAATACATAACACATCTTTGATGATATTTTTGGAACTGGAAGTGACCTGAAATATAATTTTAGCATGGCTAAACTTAATATTTTGTTACTTTGCCTGGTTATGCTTACCGATGGGATATTGGTCGCTCAGTCACTCCTTCAAGGTCCGACCAACATATGTGTCAGCGTTCGTTCATCGTTGACCATACGCCAGGATAACATCTTTTGGGCATATTTAAGGATCAGCTCAGTGTATGCCTGATCCCCCACCAAATTTTGCAACTCATCAGGATCGTTTTCAAGATTAAAAAATAATGGAGGAAGATCAGCAAAATGGACATACTTGTATTGTTCATCCCGGATTACGTTGAAGGAACATGCTTCAAAGTCGATACCAAGCTCTTTATCAGGTGGAGGTGAATATCCCCAGAATTCCTTCATATACCGGAAATCGACTTCCCAGTGAACCTCGGTTCGCCATTTCTCCGGTGTTTTGCCCAGAATAAAAGGAACAAGGGAACGACCGTCACACTGCATGGGAATGTCAGCGCCAAAAAT
>JAUVWI010000020.1 GCA_030604195.1 Spirochaetales bacterium | reverse complement strand
TTACGTACATGCCGAGATCAAAAAGAGAAATATGATTTTAGTCATAGTAAATGTAAGGGGTTCTGTAAAAAGGGTGATTGAATTAACCAAACTGAACGGCTATTTCCGTATTGCTAATGATATTGTTACAGGTTTAAGCCAGGTAAAGGCCATGCTATTAAGGAGAGAGTAATTGATGTCCGGTGAGAAACAACTAATTATTGATGAAAAAAGCAGGTTATTCACTAAAAAAGCGATGTTCCATAAAAAACTCCCCAGTGATTTCAGGCAGATCCGTTATTTTACCATGCTGATTGTACAAAAGGCTCCTGCAGACATTAAAGAGATAAATCTTTTGGAGCAGCAGATTAGTGAGCTTATAAAGAATGCCGTGAAGCATGGCAACAAGTGCGACCTGAATAAATATATTGAGGTCTGGTATTTATTCAGTGAAATCGAGGCTCGCTTGATTGTGCAGGATCAGGGACAGGGTTTTAAGCGTCTTGAGGAGTGGAATGAATTCAACAGAAAGCGGAACGAATGTTTTCGCACCCAGAATTTTGAAGAAATGGGCAAGTACGTTTCTTTTATTACTGAAGACAGTGATGAACTTGATAGCGGAAATGCCTTATTTGCCGCTTTAGAGTATTGGGATGGCGGAATATTTTATAACCGGAAACGAAACTGTATTGCTGTTAGAAAGAACTTTCCGAGAAGACGATTTGGGATTATAGTCAATTCAACAGTATAGCTCCGGGTGTTGAAAGTAATAAACTGGTAGTATTATGGCTAGTGGGAATAGGAAACCAATTATCAATCTTCCGGTTAAAATAACCCTTACCAATGAGGGGATTTCCTGGTTTATAAGCCATAAGAGGAAGCTTTCCAAGTTCCGAACGGTCGATGATTTACTGGAATATGGTATTTCGCTGGATAGCTTTTACCCGGCATCCCTGCAAAAAATGGTCACTATCGATTATCTTTCCAAAATCGAGCTTTCCTGTATTGAGTTTTCTTCAAAGCGAAAGGAGATAATGGACCTTTCCAAGTTGCTTGTTTATGGAATTTTGTATAAAAAATTCGATTACGAGATTTTCTGGCAATTCATCAAATCCCCTTTGATCAAGAAATGGAACAGAATCAATCCTTCCCGCGTAATGGATGAAAATTCAAATTTTAATGAGCTTTTCTTAAAGAACATGATGGCCCGTAATGCCGGATTGATATCCGAGATATTCAGGGAAATTCTTGATCCGATTATCATGAATATAAAGGAAGACCTCTCTTTGTCCCCGGAAGAACAGCATATCCAGATATGCTTAAGCAGACGATACTTGGAGAGTATACGGAGCATTGTCTGGTGGATTCTTTCAAAATCCCGGAAACTTGGCGAGTATTCCATGATCATTCCGGTGATCAGGGCGAAGTTGGAAGAGTTTCTGGATAAAGCAAAAATTTCAGAATACCTTGCTCTTATGGTTATGGAGCTGACGGCAAATGCTGAAAACACCCGTTTCCGAGAGGTTGCCCGTGAGATCTATCACCGGCAGGTTGATATAGAGCGCCTGGTTCTAAATAAAGAAATCCGGGAGGCATTATGCCGGAAAATGGAAAAACGCCGGGATCAATTATATATGGTCTGGAAAATCAGCAACAAGGGCGCCTCAATTGGCACAGAGAATCGGTTGAAGGTTGTTCTTTTCAATCGTAAGTTTGACTATGAGAAGCTGAAAGAGGAGGTGGAAGATAAAAAGAGGCTCGATCTAAAGGACAAGAATCTTTTCGATTTTTACCAGGAAATTCCGGAGCAGAGAAGAAATACAGAACTGGGCCTTTTTTATCTCTCCTATCTGAATGAAGCCTGTAAAAAACAGAATGTTCGCTTTGATTCCAATGTAAGCCAACTTCCCCAACGTAATCTTACCGTAATAACCTTAAGCCTTAAGTTTTAGCGGTCTGCTGTTACTTGAGGGATTGTAGATCTGGCCGCTTAGCATTAACTGGAGCATTTACGGTTTAATGACTTTTTTCCACCGACTTGCGACCACCACCCCGCTTAAAATAAATTGACATATTGTACAATTATAAGTACAATATAAATAAAAGGTATTTTCTATGAATGCAATAAATTATAGCGATTTAAGGCAAAATCTAAAATCAGTTATGGATAATGTTATTTCTTCTCATGAACCTGTAATTGTTACCCGTAGAAATAGCGGCAATGTTGTGCTGATGTCATATGAAGATTTTGCAAGTATTGAAGAAACAGCATATTTATTAAAAAGTCCTAAAAATGCAGAGCGATTGAGAGAAAGTGTTAAAAGCTTTGAAGCAGGAAGAGGAAAAGAAATGAGGCTAATTGAGGATGAAGTGTGAAAATTATATTTCATCCAAACGGATGGGATGATTATATCTATTGGCAGCAGAATAACAAGAAAATACTGAAAAAAATAAACAAGCTCATAAAAGAGATAATGAGAAATCCTTTCGAAGGCGCAGGAAAACCAGAACCTTTGAAATTCGACTTATCAGGATTTTGGTCAAGAAGAATTGACCAGGAACATCGAATTGTATACAGAGTTGAAAAGAACGATTTACATATTTTAACCTGTAGGTATCATTATTAAACAAAGAATACCCCGCAGCAATGCAGCCCCGGTGATTGCAGAGATCATTGACGCGCCAATAGACTTTTTGGCATATTATCCATTATGTCTAAGAAAAAACTTCTGCTGTTCTTCATAGATGGAATTGGTCTTGGTCCGGATAATGCGGAGGTAAATCCCATAAGGGATCTCTTTTCCGGCGTAATGGCGGGAACCAGGCTGGTAGAGCAGGATAGCGTTCAGTTTTTCAATGGGGGCGTGCTCATACCAACTGATGCGGTACTGGGGGTGCCCGGCCTGCCTCAATCCGCCACGGGTCAGACCTCGATCTTTACCGGCATCAATGCGCAAAAGCTGCTGGGCCACCACCTCTCTGCCTATCCCAATGAGCGGTTGAAAAGCATAATCGAGCAGAAAAGCCTGATGCGCTCCCTAAAGAATTTGGGTGTAAAGGTGACAGCCGCAAACCTCTATTCCCGGGAATTTTTTGATGATAGAAAGAAGAGCCCCCGTAACCGTTTTCCTGTTTCAACCCTGACCATTCAATCTTCAGGGGCCGGCTTCCGCTTCTGGCCCGATTACCAGTCGAGCATGGCGGTCTTTGCTGATATTACTAATGAGCGCCTGAAGAAGCGGGGCTACGATATTCCCCTTATTGAGCCCGAAGAGGCGGCAGCCAATATGCTTAATATACTGTTGGAATATGATTTTGTCTTTTTCGAGTATTTCATGACCGATTTACATGGCCACAAGCGCAACAGGAGGGAACTCAGCAAATGCGTGGATATTCTGAACCGCTTTACCGGCAATCTCAGGGAAGGTGTAGACAGGGCAACAACAGCTATTCTGATTCTAAGCGACCATGGCAATGCTGAAGATATGACCACCGGTGATCACACCCTGAACCGGGTACCCACACTCTTTCTCGGGGCAGACCCGGGGGATCAACAGCTGTTTGCTCAATCGATCAGGGATCTAACCGATATTCACCCAACAGTATTGAAATACTTCTCTTAAGCTAAAAGATGTCCGGAGCGCGGCCCAGCCGCTTCCATTATTTTCTTTTCCGGGTGTAGCGCTGCACGAAGCTGTAGGGATAAGGCAGTTGGATGGCGCTTGCCTCGTTAAGCTTTCGCAGTTCTTCCTCTTCCAGTTCCCAGCCGGTACTGCCCAGATTCTCCTCCAGCTGTTCAATGGTACGGGCGCCAATGACCGGGCAGGTCACACCGGGTTGGCGAAGAAGCCAATTCAGTGCAATCTGGGCTGGTGTTTTACAATATCTTCCGGAGAGTTCCAGAAGAGTGTCGATTACCCGCCAGGTCAGCTCGCTCGCTCGTTGCTCCGGTTGGTCATCCCAACGGTCCTTGCGGTATACCCGGCTGTCCGGCGGCGGCGGTTGATGGCGCCGGTATTTGCCCGTCAGCCAACCCCCGGCCAGCGGTGACCAGGGCAGCAATCCCAGCCCCTCCTCGCTGCAAAGGGGCAACAGCTCCCATTCGGTGCTCCTCACTATCAGGCTGTACTCCGGTTGGAGGGAAACGAAGGACTGGAAGCCCTGCATCTTGCTGATCATCAGAGCCTTTTCGAGTTGTGAAGGTGTAAAGTTCGAAGCCCCGATATAGCGCACCTTTCCACTATCCACCAGAGCGGAAAGGGCTGAAAGAGTCTCCTCCAGTGGCGTGGATGAGTCGAAGCAGTGTAATTGGTACAAATCCACATAATCGGTATTCAGACGCCGGAGACTCCTCTCTATTTCGTTGAATATATGCTTGCGGGTCAGCCCCGTATCGTTGGGCCCTTCCCCACTTGGGAAGAAAACCTTGGTACAGATGATTAATTGATCCCTTATTGAACTATTCTTCAGCCAGGATCCAAGATACTGCTCGGATTGCCCCTGGTTGTAGATGTTGGCACTGTCAATGATGTTCCCTCCTGCCTCGACAAATCGGTCAAGCATGGCATGAGCGGTTTTCTCATCTGCTCCCCAGCCGAAGGTCTGTGTGCCGAGATCCAATTCCGATACTTTCAGACCGCTTTTCCCTAAAAATCTATGTTCCATAAATTGCCCTTATTTTCTTCGCAGCACCGGACGCATGTCCGGGTCATCAGTCACATACCATTTCTTTCCGAAGCTCCGGGGTGGATGTACATCATCAAGTTCCGGGGCCATAAAGATCTCATTGTAATTGGCCGGCTCAGTAAGACAGAGCACGTGATGATGTAAAACCCCGTCCAGTATATACCACTCTTCCCAGGCTTTTTCGCCAAGCCATTCATCAGGGGGTATGGCATTGATAATGGTGCCGAAACGGGGTACCTTAGTGCGAACAATCCATTCATAACGACTGTATAGCTTTTCATCATCTCCGGGAAAGAGATGGTCAAAGTCGAGACCCAGCTCGGAGAATGCCTGTATAACACCCTCCTCCTTCATGCGCTGACGGAATATTTTCATAATCAGTTACCTCTCTATTCTTTTAGTGCTCCTGTTACCAGCCCCCTCACAATGAATCGCTCCATAAACAAACCGAGCAGCACCACCGGGCTGACCGCGAACAGAGTCAGCGCGGATATGTACCACCACTGCACGCCCCTGGTGTTGTTCATACCGGCAATGAGCACCGGCATGGTAATGGCATCAAAATTGGTCAGCATAAGAGCGTAGAGAAACTCGTTCCAGGAGAAGACGAAGGAGAAGATCGACACCGAAGCCAAACCCGGTCCGCACAGGGGCAGCACAATACGCAGGAAGGCCTGCAGCCGGGTGGCCCCGTCCACCAGAGCGCTCTCCTCCAGGGATGCCGGCAGGGTGTTGAAGAAATCCCTCATGATCCAGATGGTAAAAGGGATATTAAACATTGTATAGATAAGAATCAGACCAAAATGGGTATCGATCAAGCCACTGGTGGCGTAGATCATCAGGAAGGGCACTACAAAGAGAGCCGGCGGTAGAAAACGCTGGGAGATTATCCAGAAGGCAATATTATCGTTTCTCCATTTGAGCCACTTCCAGTGGTAACTGAACCGGGAGAGTCCGTAACCGGCCATGGAGCCGATGACAACGGAAAAGACCATACTGCCAAGCGCTGCAATGATACTGTTGCGAAAATGACGCAATGTGGTCTTCTTCTGCTGGGTGAACAGGTATTTCCAGTGCTCCGTTGTGGGACTAAAGTCCTTATAGGGAATATATTTTGGACCCCTGCTCACGTCCAACGGCTTTTTCAGCGAAGTGGTGAACAGCCAGTAGAAGGGAAAGAGAACTATAAACAGCCAGATGATCACAACCATATATAGAAGGATCGTCTGCCAGGGCTTTCTTCGTTGCATTACTATACCTCCTTCCTTACCTGGTTTGCTTTATAAGGCGCTGGGCGAAAAATAGAAATAACATGGTAAAGAGAATGACCAATACCAGCAGCACGAAGGAAATAGCTGCAGCGTAGCTGTAGTTGCCAAAAGTGAGCGCCGTCTTGAAAATATACATAGTCAGGGATTCGGTGGAAGACCCGGGGCCGCCCCCTGTGGTGACCACGATGATGTCGATGATCTTAAAAATCTCCAGCCCCCGGATCAGGATTGCAGTCACCGAGATCGGCAGCAGTATGGGGATGGTGATCTTCCTCAAAATCATAAAGGGACCGGCTCCGTCCACCCTGGCCGCCTCATACAGCTCATCCGGAATCGCCTGCATTCCGGCAAGGAGCAACACCATCATAAACGGGATCCACTGCCAGCTGTCTATAAGCACAATAGTGAAGGGCGCCCAGGCTGCAGTTGTCAGCCAGGGTATGATTATCGGCTCCTTTAAGCCGAAAAGTGTGGAGATCGATCGCAAAAGATGGGCAATGGGAGAGAGCGAGGTGTCGAACATCATACGGCCGGTATAGGCCGCCGCTACGGGTGTCATCATCATTGGCAACATGAAGAGGGCCCGGATGATGTTTCGTCCGAAAAACCTCTGGTTCAGCACCAGAGCCAGGCCAAACCCAACTGCATATTGGACAATGACCCCCACAAATACATAATAGAACATATTGCGAGCCGCAACGTGCAGGCGCTGATCGCTTCCAAGGCGTCTGAAATTACGCATGCTCATGTTGAACCCGAGTCCGAGAAAACCCTTTGACCCCTCTGCCTCAGCGAGCTCCGGGCTTTGCGAACCGGCTGAGCTTCCCCGTTGAATATCCGTGAAACTGATGGTAAGCGACCAGAGCAGCGGGAAGATTGAGAGCAACAGCAGCACAATTACCGCCGGGGACATAAACGCCCTCTTGATCAGGCGGTCTTCCAGGGTCCCCGCTTCCCGGTACAGTGCTTTTGCCATACATTTCTCCTTATTTTCTCTGAAAGCTGGAAAAGTTGATACTTTTTATGGCCGGCCATAAAATAATAAGCGCTGCAACGCCCATAGGGTCAGGCTATGCAGCGCTTTAATTATCCTGCTTTCCTGGCGCGACCCGGTTTACTTGGGCAGGCCTATAGATGCACGGTACTGCTTAAGCTGGCTCTCCCGTCCCCGGCGGTTGGTGATTTCATTCCAGGCCTTTGCTACCTCATCCATAGCTTCCTTCGGGCTCACCTCTCCGGCAACGGCCCGGCTGACTCCCACGTCGAGAGTCTGCAGGTATTCTGCTGAACCGGTAATACGGATATCCATCACTGCATTCGGATGGTTTATGGTGTTCATAATCGCATCCAGGTAATCCTTGGCGCTCTCCCGGTCAAAACCTGCCTTGATCCAGAGATCGATGTCCTCCAACTGGCTGAAACGGGAAGGATTAATACCTGTGTCCGGCATAACAGCCAGCTTCTTGACCATCTCAGGGCTGGCCATGAAGGCGCTGAAATCCAGTGCCGCTTCCTTGGCGTCGCTGTCGGCCAAAACACCGATGATCCAGCCGCCAAAGGCTATAAAGGGCGCAGTGTTTGCTCCACTCGCAGGAGTTACCCAGCGTCCCTGTACGTAGTCCCAGTATTGGTCACCACCGGGCAGCACCCCGAAACCAACGTCGCCGATTACCACAGAGCGATCAGGATCGATAGAAATCGTCCCCACATCACCCCAATCTATATTAAACACGGAAACACCAGCCGGGAAATGGATACGGGTATCGGCTACATCGTAGTTGATCATCTCGGCGGGGCCATATTTGGAAATGGCCACGTATTCTTCCAGGGCTCTCACCCAGCCTGGATTATTAACCTGTGGAGTCATGTCATCAGCGCTGAAGAAGAAGGCGGGATTGCCGGGAATTTTGCCGTAGCCGGCGGCCCGTGAAAGGAAAACCCAGTAGCTCTGGGCATTTCGACGCTGGGCTTCCAGCACACCATAGATTGGCGACTTCTTGCCCGCGGTTTCCACCACACGACCGTTGAAAAACTCGGCCATATCACCGTATTCCTTCCAGGTTTTGGGCTCAGCCAGTTGGTAGCCATATTTCTTCTGGAACTCTGCTGAGTATTGCGGATTGTTAATCAGGTCCTTGCGGTAGTACATCATATGAGCATCGCCGTCGTAGGGAAGGGCATAGATCTTACCTCCCCAAGCGGTCAGCCTTTCCGCATATAACGGGATCACATCATCTGAATCGATGGAGTCGAGTATTTCTTTGGGTATGGGCTCAAGGTAGCCTTTATCCATGAAGTCCCCGGCCCAGTCCGCCGGGAAAATGAGCACATCATAGTCCCCGGACCCGGTTTCCATAGCGGTGATGATCTTTTCGAACAGCTCACCAAAGGCAAACTGTTGCAATTGGACGGTGTTACCGGTTTTAGCTTCCCATTCCGGACCGAAATCTTCCACGGGACCGCCTATGGAGCGGCCGGTCTGGGTTACTACTACTATCTTCTGACCGCCAACCGTCACTTCCTTTTTACCACCGGCGAAGATCAATCCCACACTGATCAATACGACAGCCATAATTAATAAAATTTTTTTCATTTACTTCCCCCTATTATTATTTAACAAATCTAAAATAAAACTGGGAATTAAGAAAATTAGGAAAGTTGAGAGCGTTGAAAAACCATCACAATCACCCCCTTTTTCGGCAAGCCTGCTACCGACCTTACATTCTAGTAATATTTTTCAGCCCTGTCAATGTTATAAATTGAAGAATTATTAATACTGATATTTTTTAGCTGAATTTCCGAACTCCTGAAGAATATTACCTTACCTGCACACTGCCCGCATGTTGTCTTTACTCCTCAGGCAATATATAATTATTTTTGGCTCTTTGCTTTTAAATTATACATCGGCAGGGAAGCGGGGTTAAAAAGGAGATGCCTATGGGCGAGCATAACTACCGGAAAGCTGATAAGCCCACTATGTATTTTATCGGTGTAACAACCGGCAAATCTTCTATTATGAAGGTCTTCCCGGAATGGGCAAGTTATCTGAAATTACATGACCACGTTATCAAGGGCATTGATTTTCGCCTTCACGATGAACCTAAAGCCTACAGGGAAGCTGTTGCCTTTATCAGGGAGGACCCGTTATCCCTGGGCGCTCTGGTAACCACCCATAAAATTGATCTATTTAAAGCCTGCAGAGACATGTTTGATGAGCTTGGCCCCTATGCGCGCATTATGGAAGAGGTAAGCTGTATATCCAAACTAAACGGAAAACTTTATGGAGAGGCAAAAGATCCCATATCCAGCGGCCTGGCTTTAGAGGATTTTTTACCGCCTGACTACTGGAAAGAAACCGGGGCAGAAATTTTACTAATGGGGGCCGGAGGAGCTGCTATTGCTTTAACCTCCTATATTGCAGAAAAAGAGCGCGGCTCGAACAGGCCTTCCAGAATCTATGTGAGCAATCGCAGCAGCAAAGGATTGGAAGGAATGAAGAATATCCATGAGCGGCTCCAGGTCGATATTCCGGTAGAATATATTCTCGCACCTCTCCCTGAAGAGAATGACAGAATAGTAAACAAATTGAAACCATACTCTCTGGTAATCAACGCGACCGGCCTGGGAAAGGATACTCCAGGCTCTCCGATTACCGACGCTGCACTTTTTCCGGAAAACGGCATTGCCTGGGATTTTAACTACAGAGGTGACCTGGTTTTTATTAAGCAGGCATACACCAGGCAGAAAGAGAGAAATCTTAAAGTTGAAGATGGCTGGGTATATTTTATCCATGGCTGGACCAGGGTTATCTCTGAGGTTTGTAACATACATATTCCGGTTAAAGGCCCTGTGTTCACTGAACTTGCAAAGATAGCAGCAAAATTCAGGTAACTCTAAATGGGGAGAATTATGGCAAAAAAACCTCTGTTTCAACCATTCGGTGGGGAAGCAGGTGAACACTGTTATCTCGGCTACATAATCCGGTTTGATGGTATAGCTGATAGTATAGCAGTGTATCATTCAGGCGACTGTGTGCCCTTTGCCGGATTGGCAGAAGAGCTTCTAAAACATCATATAGATATCGCTCTACTTCCGATCAATGGCAGAGACGAATATAGAAGAAAACGTAATATTGCCGGCAATTTTAGCGTAAGCGAAGCCATTGAACTATGTAAGAATGCTCGAATTCCAATCCTGATGGGCCACCATTTCGAATTGTTTGATTTTAATACTGTAGAAAGAAGTGATGCACAGAGGGAGTTCATGCAGAATGGGCTTAAAAAAGGGCAGGAACCGGGTGAATATCTTCTGCCTGAAATTAACATTAAGTATATCTTGACTAAAGCTTCCTCCCCGGGCTAAAAAAGATTTAGAGGTAAAAAATGTTTTCATACATACTTTCCCATGATCTCGGTACAACGGGCGATAAAGCAGTCCTGTTCAGCAGTGCGGGCAAGCTGGTTGCCAATCAGTTTTCTTCATACCCCACTTACTATCCACAGCTTGGTTGGGCGGAACAGGACCCGAACCACTACTGGCAAGCCTTTTGCAGTTCTACAAAAACACTCCTGGAAAAAACAAAAATAAAAAAGATTGATATTGCCTGTGTGTCTTTTTCGGGACAGATGATGGCCGCTTTACCCGTTGATCGAAAGGGAAAAGCTCTACGAAACTCCATAATCTGGGCTGATCTGCGCTCGACAAAACAGGTGGAAAAATTTTCTCAGCGAATAGGGGCCGACAGAATCTATAATCTTACCGGTCACCGGTTGAGCGCCTCATATTCAGCTGCGAAAATTATGTGGCTGCTGGACAACGAGCCCGATATATACAAAAATACCTTCAAGTTCATACATGCCAAGGATTATCTGGCAGCGCAACTCACGGGCCGGCTGGTTACCGATTATTCCGACGCGTCCGGTATGAACCTGCTGGATATAAATAAACTTGAATGGTCAGAAGAAATTCTGGCAGCCACGGCCATAGACAAGGACAAACTGCCGGATATTGTTGAATCAATAGAAGTAATCGGTAAAGTTAGCGCAGGAGCTGCCAGGCAAAGCGGACTCCTTGAGGGAACCCCGGTGGTTATAGGCGGCGGCGACGGGGCCTGTGCTACCTGCGGTTCAGGGGTCGTGCATGAGGGAGAGGCCTACATCTACCTGGGAACATCCACCTGGATGGCTACCGCTTCAACCAGGCCCCTTATCGATCCACAGCAGAGGACCTTTACATTCTGCCACTTTACCCGGGGACTCTACTTTCCAACAGGCACTATGCAAAGCGGCGGCGGTTCATTTCAGTGGCTAAAAAACACACTCTGTAATTCTGAAAGAGCGGCAGCCGAGCAGGCAGGTATCGATGTTTATGATCTCCTGAATTTGAAAGCAAAAGAGGTGCCATGTGGATCGGAGGGTGTAATTTTTCTACCATACCTAATGGGAGAAAGGAGCCCTCTCTGGAATCCTGACGCCAGAGCCTGTTTTGTCGGCCTTTCCATGGTACACGACAAGCGGCACATGATCCGGGCTGTGCTGGAAGGGGTAGCATACAACATGAAGCTTATCGAGGAAGCTTTTCTGGAACAAGGAGTAAATATTTCTACAATACGGATGATCGGCGGTGGAGCAAAGAGCAGACTCTGGAGGAATATTTTCTCCGATATAACCGAGAGAAAAGTGGCAAGGCTCAATTTTATTGAAGAGGCAACCTCAATTGGAGCCGCTATTGCCGGTGGTGTTGGTGTTGGTATTTTTTCTTCACTCAAGGAAACCGATAAGCTGGTAAAATTGGAGGAGGAAATCCATCCGAACAAAGATAATTTTCCTATCTATAGGAAATATTACAATATATTTAAAACAACCTATGAGAAACTCTTTGATGTTTTCTCCATGATGGCAGAAACCCGCAATAAAGAGGAAGAAAGCTGAATGAATAAGGTTGGAATCTACTACGCCTACTGGACCCATGACTGGGACGCGGATTTTGTGCCCTATATCTACAAAGTAAAAAAGTTGGGGTTTGATGTTCTGGAGGTCAATGCCGGAACCATTGCCGCTCTGGGAGCAGATGAAAAAAAGCGTCTTAAAGACGCGGCTGCAGAAACGGGAATCAACATGAGCTGCTGTATCGGGCTACCGCCCTCTTCAGATCTCGCTTCTTCAGATATCGCTGTCCGCCAGGCAGGAATTAATCACCTGCATCACATCGGTGATGCTATGGTGGAGTGCGGAATTGACCGGTTGTCCGGCATTATCTACTCCGACTGGCCCGGATCCTTTGAAGAACGTGGAGTAACCAAACAGCAGGCCTGGGATTGGAGCGTAGCCTCTATGAAGGAAGCCATAAAAGAGGCGGAGGATCTGGACCTCATCTATAACGTGGAAGTTGTAAACCGCTTTGAACAATTCCTTATGAATACCGTCGCTGAAGGGGTGGCCTATGTCAAAGAGGTGGGCAGCCCCCACCTTAAGATACTGCTGGACACTTTTCACATGAATATCGAGGAGGACACCATCGGGGGAGCTATCGAAACTGCCGGGGAGTACCTGGGACATTTCCACACCGGAGAGAGCAACCGCAAGCCTCCCGGATACGGCCACATTCCCTGGGATGAGATCGGCGCCTCCTTAAAAAAGATAAACTTCCAGGGGTGGGTGGTTATGGAGCCCTTCCTGATGCCCGGCGGCGAAGTTGGCAGGGATATTAGAATTTACCGGGATCTTATGCCGGATGCGGATCTGGACGAGGAGGCCCGGAAGGCCTGTGCATTTACCAGGGCATTTTTAAAGTAGTTACCTGAGATAACCTGAACCCCGTTTATTGTAAACACGGATAAAATTTGCTATGGAGCGGTCGTAGCCGGCTTCAATATCATCGGGAAAATAGCAGGCGGGCAATTCGCCCATTTGTCGGTGGTAGCTCACACATTCGCAGCAGATGCCCTTCCTGTTGCATGAGTAGGTACAGTTGCAGTATCGCTTATTCTCTTCTATGGTACAGGTTCTCAATTTTCTATTCTCCCTTGAATTATTCGGCGGTTATTACAGCCTTTTGGGAAAGGTCATTCTTATCCAGCACCAGAACGTTCCCATCTTCAGAATTAACGTACAATTTATCACCGAAGGTGGCAATGAAGCTGTCCTTATCCACCCTCTGCTCTGACTGCGCTGTAAGTGTCAAATCTTCGTCAAAGCGGGCAAGGCGGTAATCCGAGCCATTCTTCATCATCCCATAGATGAAGCCGCCCTGGATGAAGACCATGGAGTCGCCATACATATCCTCTTTACCCCATTTAAGGGTTTCCAGGGTAGTAGGATGGAGAAAGGCCAGGCGCGCCTCTTCCCTGCTGCTCTTTTCCCTGGCCAAAAGCAGGATCATATTCTTGAAGAAATAGAAGCTGCGGCCGCTGACATCTGCAAGGGTTGAACTGGTCAGGGTTGCCTCGGAGAAGGGGTCGATAATGGTGAGGTTACGGGAGGGCTCCCCCGCTTTACCACTTGACTGAACCCACAGGTAATAGAGTTTATCCGAGTAGTAATCCGCCTTCTCAGGCGCTGAAGCCGCTTCCTGTGCCTTTATATCCTGCGAGCGTTCATCCTCTATAATCTGTTCCCGCTCTTTCTTGATCTCCTTTTCTTTCTCAGCAACAGCCCGGTCGGTTTTTGCCAGCTCTGCTTCTGCTTTTTCTATCTCAACCTTCTTTTTATCGATTTCAGCCTGCCTCTGTTCAATTTCTTTTTCACTCAGCCGGGAAGCCTCCGCTGCCAATTCTTTTTCCGCTTCGGCTCTGGCTTCTTTTTGCGCGGCTATACTTTCCTCTGCTTTTTCAACTGCCTCTTTTCCCTCGTCAACCTCCCTCTCTTTGAACTCCACCATCTCTTTGCGGTCTTCAAGCCCCATATCTTCAGCTGTTCGCAGCTCTTCAATAACGCCTTCCTCGGTGAGCTCGCTGGTGCTTAAGGAGCTCAAGCCGCCGTCCGCAGCTTTTTCAGTCAGGGGAATTACCATTCTAGTGGCTCCCGGCCACTCGAAGTATTTTGTGGAAATACCGGCATCATCACGGCTCAGGTGGTCAGTGACGACCTCCTTATACTTCTGAGAGAGGTATTCCAGGTCGCCCCGGAAAACAGCATTATAGATGGTGGCAAAGAGGGCCAGCAGGCGGGCATCTTCTGCAGTGTAGTCAAAAGAGGCCTCCAGGTAGCCGGCTATAACCCGGCGTACATTGTCAATGTGATCAACCCGGGCATCTTCATCTATGGAGATAATATCCGCATCGAATTTATCCGGCTCTTCAGGATCAACTGCCCGTATAATAGAGTATTTGCCCAAGAAACTGCCCTGTAAACCATTCTGCTCACGGGAAGCGGCTAACAGCCAGCCTATGGCCTTTATTTCATCAGCAGTATCGATTCGTTTATACTCGCCGCTGTAGTTGATAAACTTAATCTTCTTTTCTGCCTGCTCTTTCAGCTCATCAATATCCACCTCCAGGGCGGATATATTGAGCATGGTGAGTAAGAACAGAGCAACTGCAGGAAGTAATTTCTGCATTTTTTACTCCTTTGGGATCTTAGAGATCCCTATTGCTCCCGCCCGCTGCCCCTGGTAAGCCTGGTCAGCAGGGCTGAAGCCTCTTTGCGCACCCTGGCGGAGGAGCTGCCTTGAGCTACTCCAATGATAGCACGATATGCAGCAGGATCAAGCATCTTTTCACTTTGCGATACCATTATATCAAAGGCTTTGAGAAGAGTTAAATGAAAGCTTACTTCAGCGCTTTGATTTTTAAGTTGATGAACCAGCTCCAATACAACCTCATTATCGGAAGGGCGGGCTATCCTGCCCAGACCCAATGCTGCGGCTCCCTTTACATGGCTGTCGGGCTCATGTTTTAAGACTTCGAGCAGAATGTCCCGTGTGCGCTCTGTTCCCAGCTCTGCTAAGAGGCTGCAGCTTTTTAATCTTACCAGCGGAAAGTTATGGATTAATTTTCCGTAATAATAGTTGCGGATTACCACACTCTCCAAAACCAGGTATTCGAGGATGCTCTCCAGTGAGGAGGCGTATAGAGGTTGAAAATCCTCTCCCTTGAGGTATTGTTCAATTTCTTTTAATGCCTCGAGTTTGAGCTCTTCTGAAGCGGAATAAGCCCTGGCGCGAATTATCCAGAAAGCGGGGTTTTCCAGGTTTCCAAGGCCGTTGAAGCGGCCGGTGTGAGCAGGGTCATGCAGATGTATGGGCCAGGAACTTTCACCCATACCGCCGTGAGCTCCACCTATTGCATAGAGAATCCAGTCGGCCGAGCCCAGGTAAAGAGTGCCGTCTTCTGCCAGGGCGGGCGCTGCCGCCTCCCTTTTAGTGGTAAAAGTCCATTGAATATCACCTGATGGATTGATTGCATATAGGGTGTTGGCAGCTACCGCGTAGATAGTGCCGTCACGTGCAGCAGCAGCCGGTTTATTAACCGGGGCGCCCAGTTGAATATGGCGGATCTTTTTGCCTTCAGGATCTATCAGGTAGAGCCTGCCGTTTTGGGCGCCGGCCGTTATGATGCCGTTCTCACCGATAATTGGATCGGCTGTTTTTTCAGGAATTGAATAGCTCCACAGCAGCAGGCCTGCAGGCGAGAGTGCATGAATGCCGTAGCCATTTACATAGATTGTGCCGTCTGCGCCTATTGCCGCTGTGCCCGGAGCTCCGGGAAGGGTCACCTCCCATTTCTTATGGCCCTGTCTATCCATAGCCAGCAGCCGGCGGTTTTCTGCGCCCAGATAGATCGAGCCGTCAGGACCAATAGAGGGGCTTGAGCATATCTCTGCAGAGTACTGATAGTGCCACTTCTCCTTTCCGGAGTAGGTAAGTGCATAGAGCAGGCCTCCGGATACAGGCAGATATATAGTGCCGTCACTGCCTATGGCGGGAGTTCCGGTAATGGCAGCAGGCGCACGGAAGGACCAGCGCACCCGGCCATTGGGCGCCAGTCCAAGCAGGGCGCCCTTTACTGTAGCAATATAAACAGTGCCGTCATAGCCAATTACCGGGCTGCCGGCAAACTTATACCTGCTTTTATAGCTCCATTTTAGCTCGCCGTCGGGATAGATCGCGTAGAGGGTGCGGTCATCCGCGGGCAGATAGATAATTGCATTATGGCTTAAAGCCGGAACATTCCTGATTTGTCCGCCGGCAACAAAGCGCCACAGAAGAGAATGCGGGCTTTCTGTTTGAGCCTGGATGGGGGAGACGGCCATGAAGGCCATGAAGGCCAAGAAGGCTGCCAGCAGGGTGACTGTTGTGGCATTCGGGAGTGTTATGGCAGTAGGGCGTATTATTGCATTCGGGCGGCGAAAACAGGGTAGCATAATCCTTTTAAGAATAGGGTAGGGAGCATTTGATTTCAAGAGTACCTCAAATTATCCTGGTAGTGATCAGCTTCCGAATGAGTGCAGAATCGGGATATTCTTTTATTATTTGCGCTTTTTCCCATAATGATGTAGGATTGGCCCTTTGCTGGCCATAAAACCACTGAATTGGGATGTTAGACTCCGCATGAAGAAAATCAGGAGATTTCTAGATTGATAAATAGACTACAAAATAGACAAATAATTTCAGGCTACATTTTTGCCATCTGTGCAACGATTATCTGGTCAGGCAATTTTATCATTGCACGCGGTCTTAGTGAAAGCATCCCACCAATCAGCCTTGCCTTTTGGAGGTGGGTTGTTGCTGTAATTGTGTTTTTGCCCTTTGCATTGAAAGCGCTTATTGCCGACTGGGATATCCTCAAAAAAAACATTCCGTACCTGGCTATTACTTCATTACTGGGAATTACAATATTCAACACTCTAATCTATCTTGCCGGTCATACGACTACTGCCATCAATCTTTCATTAACAGTTCCTCCCGTCGAATATGACGCAAAGACAGTTTTATCAATTCTTTACGTAGGTGTTTTTGCTTCGCTTTCGGCTTTCGTTTTATGGAATAAGGCAATCGTGGCGGTTGGCCCCTCAAAAGCAGGAATGATTTACTATACATTGCCTATTTTTACCGGGTTTTGGGCATACCTTTTCTTAAAAGAAGATATTAGCATAATACATTTTTACAGCGTACTGCTCATTATCTCGGGCATTCTTACTGCTAATTATAAATCAAAAAAAGTCTTAGAAAAATAGAGGAGAAAGCATGAGAAATATCAGTAAAGTCGCAGCCGGATGGTGGGACTATACCACCCTGGATGAGGAAATTTTGCAGGATGCCGCCCGGTTAAAGACCGAAGACCTCCTGCAGCTTTCAAGACCAGGGTTTGCCGTAAAGTTCTACGATACTTTAGAATCCTTTTTTGTGGCGGAAGCGCTGGAGTATGTTCATGTGTGGCAGCGGGCAACTGAGAGTGAACCGGCAGGAATATGCGGGCCCATAGGCCCCACTGAACAGCTTCCCTTAGTAGCCCGGATTGTAAATGATCTGGAAATAGATGTACGGAACGGGCATTTTTGGGGTATGGATGAATGGTATATGGATGGTAAGGAGGTTCCTGTGACCCATCCATTGAGTTTTGCCAGGGCGGATCTGGATATGTGCTTCAATCGTTTGGATAGAAGATTAAGAATGGCCGATGAAAATCTGCACTTTTTAAGGGCGGATAATATTACGGAGTACAGCAGATCTTTTGATCGGGTAAAATGCCTTATCCTGCAGGGCGGTCAGGGCGAGACCAAGCACTGGGCTTTCAATGATCCTTTAAAGAGAGAGGGAGAGTACAGGGATAATCCTCCCTCACCAAACGATTACCTAAGCTTAAGTACCAGAATTGTTGATCTTCATCCCATGACCCTTATTCAGAATGCCCGGACTTCCGGAGGCGGGGCGGTTTCCGGTATGCCATGCCAGGCCATAACGGTGGGTCCTGTAGAAACCTGGAAAGCTGAGAAAATTTCCATCTGGCATACCGGTTGGCATGATAATCCCTTCGGGCTGCGCCTGACCAGTCTAATGATTTCCAAAAATATTGTCGATTCTAGCGTACCCATGTCCCTGATGGCGGGTCATCCTAATGTTCAGTTTAATTATTACAGGCCAGGTATAGGTAGCTGTGAAACGGAAATGCATTAAAGTATTTGCCCTTGGCTGTCACCCCGATGATATCGAGTTTATGATGGCCGGCACTCTTTTTCTTTTAAAAGAGGCGTGGTGTGAACTTCACTATATGAATCTGGCTAATGGAAGCTGCGGAACAACGGAGTACGGTGTAGAAGAGATAGTGAAGATTAGAAAGTCCGAGGCAGAGAAGGCAGCAGCGTACCTGGGCGCTGCCTTTAATGAGAGTTTGGTCAATGATCTTGAGGTTTTTTATAATCAGGATATTATACGGAAGGTAACTGCCATTATTAGACAGGTAAAACCGGATATAATGCTTATTCCCTCCCTGGAAGATTATATGGAAGACCATATAAATACCTCACGTATCGCAGTGACCGCCGCCTTCTGCAGGGGAATGCCCAATTACCATTCAATTCCGGAAAAAGACCCCCTTCAGCAGGACATTGTCCTCTACCATGCGCTTCCCTATGGTTTGGAAGATGGCTTAAGAAGAAGGATTAACCCGGACTTCTATATAAATATCAGCAGTGTAATTAAAAAGAAGGAGAAAATGCTCGCCTGCCACCAAAGTCAGAAGAAATGGCTGGATATTAGCCAGGGCCTGGATGCCTACCTGTTTACAATGAGAGAGATGTCGGAGGAGGTGGGTAAAATGTCTATTAAGTTTAAATACGCCGAGGGCTGGCGGCGTCATTCCCATCTGGGTTATTCCGGTAAGGAAACAGATCCGCTGCATGAGATATTGAAAAAATACCGGTCATAAAAGAATTTCTTGACAATCTTTGTTTATAGACTATGATAAATAGTTGGGTATCTTCTAAAATTTTTCTAAGGAGGTTTTATTGTGAAACGGTCAAAATTATTTCTTAGTATTTTAATTGTACTGCTTCTGGTTCCATTCTTAGCAGGTGCAGGCGGACAGAAGGAGGTAGAGAAGGCTAAGGTAACTTTTTACTGGGCCACCTATGACGGGCTCACAGAGGAATTTAGAGCAAGTCTTCAGGATGCCTTCAATGCGGCGCATGATGATATGGAAGTGGACATTGTGCCGGTACCGTGGAGAGGTCTGCATGATAAACTTACCACAGCTTTAGCCGGCGGCAAACCGCCGGAGATTTCCGTTATAGGAACAAGGTGGCTGTTAGAGTTTATGGAATTGGATGCAGTGGAAGAGGTAACGCAATACCTCAGCAAATCAACGGTTGACAATATTGCTCCCGGCGCCATGGAAGCCAAGATTAAGGGCAAACTGATGGGCCTGCCTGTAGCCGCAGGGGCAAGAATTATGGCTATGAATACCGATTTGACCACTAAAGTGCCGAAGACTATGGAGGAACTCAGAGAGGAGGCCATTCGAGTAAAGAATTCAACCGGAGCTTATGGCCTGCTTATGCCCGGAAAAAAGTACACCGAGCTTACCGACTTCGCCTATTATCTGTTTGCCGCAGGGGGCGACTTTTTTAAAGTTGAGTCTGACGGCAGCTATGGGAAATGCACTATCAATTCTGAAGCAGGTGTAAAGGCGCTAACCTTCATGAACAGGCTGGCCAATGAGGATAAGGTTGTACAGGAAGGCTACATCTCTTTGGACCGGGTTGAGGCGCATCCAATATTCTACGCCGGAAAGGCAGCCTATGTTATGATCGGTGCCTGGGTTGAGTCCGCCATGGAGGGGGCAAAGTCAACCTTCAAGGTTAAATATGCTCAGATTCCGGGTTTTGCCGGCCATGAATCCACGTCATTGATTATTACCGACTCTATCTGTATCTTTAAGGATGCAAAGAATAAAGAGGCTGCGGGTAAATTCCTCGATTTCTTCTACAAGGATGAGTGGAAAGCCAGGTTTGATGAGCTGGTAGGTTTTCCGCCTGTGACCATTTCAGCCAGCAAGCTGCCACAGTTTCAGTCGCCTCTCTACAAGGCGCTTGGAGAAGCGGCCCTTAATGCCAAGGGGTGGCCGCTTATGGAAGGATTTGCCGAATACACAGAAATAACCTGGGATGCCATTCAGGAGGCCCACTTAGGACGTATGAGTCCTAAAGATGCGCTCGATGAAGCAGCTTCTAAGATTGACAAGTTAAGAGGTAAGTAAGAACTCCTTCTCCGGGAAACCACCAGGGGTTTCCCGGATTTATTATTTTTTAAATTAAGCATGTCCAGTTAAAGGGAAAACCTTGTCCGCCAAAACATTCTCACTTAAACATAAATTATGGAATCCTGAGGCCCGACTGGCCTATATTCTCCTCCTTCCTGCTGTTTTAATTCTCATAGCCTTCATGTTCTACCCGATTATTTATATTTTTCTAATGGCACTCTTTAAAACCGATAAACTGGGCCGGCTAAAAGAATTTGCCGGGCTGGCAAATTTCATTGAGGTTTTGTCGACTAAAGAATTCTGGCAGGTAGCGGGAAGATCCATTATATGGACGGCTATCGGAGTTATTACCAAGACCATAATAGGAATGATTATCGCCCTTCTCCTGAATGTGGAATATAAGGGAAAAAAAATTAGCAGAATGCTTTTCATCATTCCCTGGGCCTCGGCGGTTCCTATAAGCGCCATGTTGTGGCAATGGGTATATCACCCGGAATTCGGTCTCTTAAACCATACTTTGAAAATTACGGGGATTTGTTCCCATCCTCCCGTATGGCTTGGACTCCCTATACCCGCGTTCACCGCATGTATGTGGGTTGATATCTGGATCGGTATTCCCTTTATGGCTTTGGTTTTTCTGGCAGGAATGCAGTCTATATCGGAGGATCTATATGAATCAGCATATATAGACGGCGTTAACTGGTATCAGAAATATTTTTATATCACCCTTCCGGGAATCCGCAACATTATTATTATTGCTACTCTCCTCTCCTCTCTGTGGACCTTTAATGACTTTAACGTGGTATACATTCTTACACGAGGCGGCCCGGCAGGGAGTACGGATATTCTCATTACCGCTGTTTATAAAAGCGGTTTTGAGTGGCTCAAGTTCAGCAGGGCTTCGGTCATGGCCCTGATTACCTTCTTTATTCTATCGATTATCAGTATTTTGTATGCTGCAATTTATTTCAGGCAGGAGTTCTCATAATGAAGTGGAGAAACCGCGGTAAGCCATTGGTGATTTTTTTTACCATTATGCTCCTGCTTTTCCTGCTCTTTCCCTTTTTTGTTATGATTTCTACCATGCTCAAATCCGGTAAGGATGTCTATGCCATACCCCCCTTCTGGATTCCCTCCAAATTTATGTTTTCCAATTTTATAACTGTATGGGATGAATATAAGCTATTTAGCTACTTTAAAAGCAGTTTTATCATTGCTTTTGGCGCTACAATTCTAAACACCCTTATAACGGTTCCCGCTGCCTACGCCGTGGCTAGATTACGCTTTGTAGGCAGGAAGCTCTTTTTATACCTTTTTTTAGTTATACAGATGTTTTCTCCGGTTGTTGTGGTAATTTCTCTATTCAAAATTATGGCCGGTTTGGGTCTTCTTGATACTTATATATCCCTTATTATTGCTATTTCGGTTTTTACCATAGCCTTCACCATCTGGATGATGAACGGATATTTCAGGTCCATTCCCATGGAGATTGAAGAGGCTGCTCTTATTGACGGCTGTACCCGTGTACAGACCATCACCCGGGTAATGCTGCCTATTGCTACTCCAGGCCTGGTAACAGCCATGATCTATACATTTATCTATGCATGGAATGAGTTCCTCTTCGGCCTTTCCTTTATACAGTCCCAATCAAAGAGACCGCTGACCATTGGCTTGTATGTTTTTGCAGGACGGTGGTCAACCCAGTGGGAATACCTGACCGCTGCAGCCTTTTTAGCTATAATTCCCGTGCTTATGCTTTTCTATATTATCGAAAAGAGATTGGTTGCGGGTCTTGCCCGTGGAGCTATAAAGGAATAAGAAAATACAAATGAAAACCTTGGAAAAAAGAAGGTTCGGAAGCACCGATGAACAGCTTACCGTTTTGGGACTGGGAGGCTTTCACCTGCTGGAAATTTCAGACAGGGATGCGGTGGCTTTAATCAATACCTATCTTGATGCCGGCGGAAACTACATCGAAACCGCGGCTGAATATGGGAAAGGGGAATCGGAACGTAAAGTCGGCCTGGTCATGAAGAAAAGGAGGCAGGATTGCTTCTTAACCACTAAATGCCATGTTCGGGATAGAAGCGGCGCTCTGAAAACAATCGATCAGAGCCTGAGAAGGCTGAACACAGACTATGTGGATCTGCTGATCCTCCATCATGTCCAGACCGAACAGGAGCTGGAGATGATATACGCAGAGGGCGGGGCCATGGAAGCATTTCTACAGGCCAGGGAAGAGGGAAAATTGCGTTTTATCGGGATTTCCGGTCATGGAGTTCCGGATGTTTTAATCAAAGCCATAAAAGAGAAGGAATTTCTCGATGCCGTGATGACCGGCTTTAACTTTTACGATTACTTCAATTTCCCCGATACTGAGCACAAACTGATTCCCCTGGCTAAGGAAAAGGGTCTTGCCATAATAGGAATGAAAGCTCTGGCAGATGGGCTGTTATGGGAATATCCCGAAGAAAGCCTCAGGTATGTCCTGTCCCTTCCTATTGATGTTCTGGCTACGGGGTTCAATACACTGGAAATGCTGGAAAAGGATTTAGATATTGTCAGCCGTTTCAAGCCAATAAGCCCGGAGGAGAGAGAAGAGATTTTTACTCAGAATCCTATTCTCGGGAACTATGTGTGCAGGCTCTGTAATAAATGTCTGCCCTGTCCGGAAGGGATCAATATCCCGGAAATTTATCTCTATGAGGGCTGGTATGACAGGCAGCTTCGGGACTGGAAAATCAGGGATATGCCCGAGTTTTCTCTCCGCGACCGCTTGAGATTCTGGTATGATAACAGGGAGATAGCCAGAGATGCCTATAAGCAGCTTAAAATCCGGGCGGATGCCTGTACCCGGTGCGGGGAATGCCTGCCCAAATGTCCTTACAACATTGATATCATTACCAAGCTCGAATATTGCCATTTCAAGCTTACCAGGGAAGCAGCATCGAGCATCTTCTTTTAGAGAAGAAGGGTGCGCCGTATCAGTGACACTGTCCATTGACAGGATATGGAGGCATTTGAGGAAATAACCCCGGCTGTTACGGATGCCGGCTGCGGCCCTGGTTATTGAGCGCGCCTTCCCAATTATACATAACAAAAAATTATATTTTCTTTATCTCATGTATATGGTTTACCTCCCCCGGTATGTCTACTATCTAAGAATAAAAGATGAATTGAAGAGGAGAGCATTATGGCAATTGTGCAGTTGACGGAAGTAAAGAAAACCTATCCCCTGGGAAAAACCGAAGTGCAGGCCGTTAAAGGGGTCACCTTTGATATTGAAAAGGGTGATTTTATCTCTATTGCCGGGCCGTCAGGATCAGGCAAGTCGACTATCCTCAATATGATCGGCTGTATAGATACCCCCACTGAGGGAAGCGTAAAAATTCAAGGCACCGTAACCTCCGCCTTAAGTGACCGGGAAATTACCGGGTTAAGACACCGGGTTATCGGTTTTATATTTCAATCCTTCAATTTAGTGCCCGTGCTCAATGTGTTTGAAAATATCGAATTCCCCCTGCTTCTGGATAGAGAGACAATGAGTAAAACTAAAAAGCTGGAGTGGATCGATTACCTGATAGAGGCTGTGGGATTGCAGGAGTGGCGGAAACACAAGCCCAATGAGCTTTCAGGCGGGCAAAGGCAGCGGGTGGCCGTTGCCAGGGCTCTGGTAACCAAACCCGGGATAGTGCTGGCGGATGAGCCCACGGCCAATCTCGACTCCAGGACCGGCGAGAACATTATCGAACTGATGAAGAAGATGAATGCCGAGCTTGAGACCACCTTTATATTTGCCACCCATGATCAGGCAATTGTTGATATAGCGGATCATGTAATCCGCCTGCATGACGGAGTGGTGGCAGAGAACTTGAGGGTCAATTCACGCCGGCCGGCAGCGGCTCGGCCGACTTCCCCACTCTCGTCAGCAGCCCCGTCATCTGCAAACGGGAGGACCAAATGAGGGTGCTGATTAAGATAGCTTTCCGCAATCTGCGGGAGCACAGGGCTAAAACCCTGATTATCGGCATTATTATTACCATGGGGATTTCCATATTGATAATCGGCAACTCCATGATGGATACGGCAACCGCAGGTATAAAGCGGGCCTACTGGAGCAATTATACCGGCCACATAATTTTGAGCGCATCAACAAATGAACAGCTCACCCTGTTCGGCAGGCAGGATATGACCAGTATGAATGATCCCTTACCAAGGATCCCTGAATACACTTCGATATTCGAATACTGCTCATCACATGCTGAAATAGAATCTGTAAATCCGCAAACCGCAAGCCGGGCCATAATGTCGGCCGAAGAAATTGAGGGCCGGGAAATGGTGCTGCTCTTCGGTATAGATGCTGATCCTTACCGGAATATGTTTCCGGAGAACCTCGATTTGCTGGCAGGAGATTTTTTAAAGCCGGGTGAGGAGGGTATTCTGCTTTCAGAAGTTGGTAAAAACCAATTTGAGGAAACCACTGGCAGAAGCCTTGAGCCCGGAGACAAGGTCCTGCTTACCGGGATCAATTCAAGCAGCGGTATGAAAATTCGGGAACTTACGGTACGCGGTATTTTTCGTTTCAAACAGTCCAATCCGCAGTTAGACAGGGTTTCCATGGTTGATATTAATAACCTGCGCATTTTAGAGGGTCTGACCCTGACACCTGAGGCGGAAATAGAGCTGGATGAAAGGGAGCAGAGCCTGCTGGGGGATTTTAGCGAGAAAGACCTTTTTGGTGATAGCCCCGGGGATACCGCTGAAACATTGTTGATTGAAGAGGTTACTGCCACCGGCAAAGATCTGTCGCCTGATGCCATGAGCGGATTATTCGGCAGCCAGGATGAAAGGAAGCAGTTTTTACAGACCGATTCGGGGGCCTGGCATTTTCTGCTGGTAAAGCTTAATGATCCCGGCCATATTGCCGGAGTAACTGGTGATATCAACAGCTTTTTATCAGACCGGGAAATTGATGCCGAGGTTTCAGACTGGCTTTCCTTTGCCGGTATGGCAGCAGAGATGGCCTACAGCATCAAGAATGTCTTCAATATTCTTATCCTGATAATTGCGGTGGTGGCGGTAATTATTATTATGAATACCCTGGTTATTTCTGTTACTGAGCGTATTCCTGAAATAGGCACCATGAGGGCCATCGGCGCCCAGAAGGGCTTTGTGCGCAGGATGATACTCATGGAAACGGTCATGATCTCCGGAATCTTCGGTCTTATGGGAATTTTGCTGGGGGTAGGTGCGCTGGGATTTCTTTACCTGTCCGGCATCCAGGCGCCGAATTTTTACTTTGAAGTAATCTTTGGCGGCCAGGTGCTGCACCCGGTGCTCTCTTTACAGGCGCTGGGCGTATCGCTGGTAGTGGTATTCACAATGGCAATAGCAGCCAGTCTTTACCCGGTTTCAATAGCCCTTAAGGTGAAGCCGGTAACGGCAATGCAGAGTGCGTAGGATTTTAGGAGGATATAAATGCTGAACTTGTTAAGAATAGCCTTCAGGAATATGAACAGACAGAAAAAACGGAGCCTGCTCTTAGGTGGAGCCATAGCTTTCGGCATATTGATCATTACCCTGCTGAATGGTTTTACCGCCGGGCTGGCGGATAATATAAAAAACAACTTCTCCAGCTCTTTCGGCGGCCATATCTATATCAGCGGCCAGGAGCTTACCGATTCGGGTAGAACTGTGAGCCTGATCAGAGATGATTCCCTGCTCAATGAGATCCTGAAAAATCCGGCTCTGGAAGTAGAGCAGGTTAATAAACGTTCCAGGAGTATGGCCTCCCTGATTTTCGGCTCGAAGGAGCAGATAGCCCGTATTGACGGGGTCAACTGGCAGCGGGAAAAAGAGCTGGAAAATCTTGAGCTTTTAGAGGGTTCCCTGGAGAACTGCAGCGATGCCAGGGCGCTGATCCTTCCCTCTTCAACAGCAGACAAACTGGGTGTTCAGGTGGGAGAGACTCTGCTGGCCCGCCTTTCAACTGTTACCGGGCAGCAGAATGTGGGTGAATTTGTGCTTGCCGGCATTATAGATGATCAGGGAAGCTTCGGTTTCTCTGCCGCCTATGCAAACCTGGAATACCTGAACTCACTCCTGGGTCTTTCACCAGGTCAATACCAGCTTTTCCATATCTACCTGAAAGACATGGAAACAATGGAAGCTGCAGCCCGGATGATCCACAGAGACTTAAGCCTGAGTGCGGTCACAGAGCCGCGCGGCGAGCTTGCCCAGGGCAGCAGCGGCGGCGGCCCGCCAGGGGGCGGAATGGGCAAGCTATTCGGCGCTCTCCTGTTAGGTTCCGGCGCTAATGGAAATGGTGATGAATCGTGGGAGGGCACAAAGTACTCCCTGACCACGCTTAATGACCTGATGGAACATGCAATGTCTTTGGTTGAGCTGATCAATACCATCGGCCTGGTGGTCTTTATTCTACTGCTCGTGATCACCATGGTGGGAATAACCAATACCTTCAGAATGATCATGCTGGAGCGTACCAGGGAAATCGGAACCATGCGGGCCCTGGGCATGCAGCGGGGCAGTGTGCGTAATATCTTCCTGTCAGAGGCCCTTTTTATTGCCCTGGGTGGCGCGCTATGCGGGGTTGCAGGCGCCGGAATAGTAATGATTATTGCTTCAGCTATCCCCCTGGAGGCCATATCGATCTTCAAGCTCTTTCTGAATGAGGGGCATTTGAGCTTCAGAGTAATTCCGGGGAGCATGGCTTTGAATATTCTGATAGTGGGTGTGCTGAGCCTGTTTGCCGCCTGGCTGCCGGCCAAAAAGGCTTCTCAGGTGGATCCGGCCCATGCCTTAAGAACCCAATATTGACAACATTGATAAGGAGAAAAAAATGAAAGCATTAAAAAGAATACTATTTTACCTGGCACTGCTCTTCACAGTGGGAGTGATAAGTCTGAACGCGGAATCTTTGGACACTCAAAAACTGTTGGAGACAATTGATGAGCTGAAAACATTTCAGAATAAGGATTTTACCGCGGTAATGACCATGGTCAGCGAGGACCCGGAAGAGGGGATCGAGAAGCGGGTAGTGCAGCAGTTCCGGCGGGATGGGGAAGATAAGTTCCTGATGTTGATCATAGAACCGGATGTGCAGAAGGGGCAGGGATATTTGCGCATAGATGACAACCTTTGGTTTTACGATCCTGAGAGCCGAAAGTTTTCCCATACCTCGATGAAAGAGAACTTCCAGAACACGGATGCCAAGAACTCTGATTTTAGAAAATCATCACTGGCTGGGGACTATGAAGTTGCCGGTTACAGCGAGGGAAAACTTGGACGTTACGAGGTATATATTCTTCAGCTGGAGGCAGTCAATGATGAGGTAACCTATCCCTCTATGAAGATCTGGGTTACTAAAGAGCCTAACCTGGTTTTAAAAACCGAAGACTACAGCCTGACAGGAAGGCTTATGCGCACCTCGTTATTTCCCAACTATTCAAAAATAGGGAATGTATATACTCCTTCCAGGATGATATTTATCGACGAGCTGGTTGAAGGCAAGAAAACCCAGATTTCAATCAGGGACATTTCCCTGGATACTATTTCCGAGTCGGTATTCACCAAGTCTTATGTGGAACGGGTGAGCAGGTAGGAGGCATAAATGAATTTCAAAAGACTTTTTTCGCTTATTTTGATATTACTCAGCCTATTTTTCAGCCTGTTGTTATGGGCTGATGAGGGGATCGATATTAATGAAGATGATTTATTCGGAGAATCAGACCTGATTGTCGAGGTTGGGGAAGAGGATCTAACCCCCTCTCTGGAAGATACCCTGCTTACAAATGAAGGGGTTGAGATTGGCGGTGAATATACCTTTAAAGTGAATCCCTCGTGGAGGTGGAATACGGCGAATATGGACTACGATGAAGAGCTGGATATTGAGCTTGAAACCTCGCTTTTTTTCGATGCCCGTCCGGATGAGGATTTCAGGGTATTCGGAAAGGTAAAAGGAGCCTATCCATTCACGGAAGATAGAATAGTAGTAACCGAACTTTTCTCGGATTTCAACCTGAATGACCGGGTATTTTTCCGCGGCGGCAAGCATCTGGTAAGCTGGGGAGTGGGATATTTTTTCAGTCCGGCGGATATTATCAATCCTGCCCCTATTAATCCGCGCGATCCCGAGGCGGAGCGGGAGGGGCCGCTCTCTTTAAAGACAAATGTTCCCCTTGGTGTCCATAATATTTATCTATACAAGATTGTTGATGATGTAGATGAGCCTGCCGGGATATCGCTGGCTCCAAAGGTGGAGTTGGTTCTGGGCAATTCAGAGATAGGAGCGGGCGCTTTCCTTAAACACGAGGGGCCCCAGGCTGGTATGATTACCCTGACCACCTCATCGGGAAATTTTGATATTTTCGGCGAGGGGTCATTAAGCTACGGGGCTCCAAAGCGCTTTGTCCGGGAAGTGGATATCAGCCTTGAGCATACCCTGGGGCTTGAGGTTGTTGACCGGGATGATGATATTTTCCTTTCCGGCGCCCTGGGTTTTAGGTATAGTAACCAGGACGATCTTGGTTATTTCAATATTACCCTGATAGGCCAATACATGTATTACGGGTATGGTTATGAAGATCCGGATATATTAAAAGATAACAGCCAGGGTGTGGCTTTTTTCTTAAGCCAGGATGAGTTATGCTTGGATGATCTTGCTTTTCCGGGAAGGCATTATGCGGCTTCATCGATTAACTGGGACTCGCTCTTCGATTCCGATTTTTCCATAAAGCTTTTCTGGATGGGCAACTTGAGCGATGGTTCGGGACAGGTCAAGCCCACTATTACGTTGAAGCGAAGCGATGAGCTGAAGTTCAGTTTAGGTGTGCCGGTTACTTATGGTGAAGAGGGTAATGAGTTTACCCCCGGCGGCAGTATGCTGGCCCTCTCCTTTGAGGTATCTTTCGGCAGCGGAAGTTTTTAGCTATAAAAAAGAAGTAAGGAGTTGCTTAAGTTGAGAGCAGAGGTATTGATTATTGAAGATGAAAGGGAGATGGCGGAGCTAATAGCCATGTACCTGCAGAAAGAAGGAGTGGCAACAAAGATATGCGAAAGCGCTGAGCAGGGATTGGAGATTGTCAAAGAGCATGCCCTTGACCTGGTAGTGCTGGATATTAATCTTCCCGGAATAGACGGCTTTGAGTTCCTGCAGGTTTTAAGAAAAAAAAGCAGTGTGCCGGTAATTATTGTTTCTGCCAGGGAAGGGGATGAAGATGTTATTCTGGGCCTTGGCATAGGCGCAGATGAATTTGTTACCAAGCCCTTTGCCCCGAAAGTTCTGGTAGCCAGGATCAGGGCGCTTCTTAGAAGGTACCGCTCTGATCCTTCGGGCTATTCTGAAAGCGGGCTGCTCCATTTCGGGCCTTACAGCCTTAATATGGAAGGCTGCCTGCTGCGCAAAGGCAGCAAGCGTGTTCCCTTGTCCTGCAAAGAGTTTGATGTTCTGAAGTACCTGGTAGTCAATTCCGGCAAGGCATTAACCCCGGAGGTTATTTACCGGGAGGTATGGGGGAATATATATGGAGACCTGACCACGGTAGCGGTATATATACAGCGTATTCGCAAAAAGATCGAGCAGAACTATTCAGAACCTGTCTACCTGCAGACCATACACGGCAAGGGCTACCGCTTTAACCCGGAAACCTTGATTTCTGCGAAAGGATCTTAAAAGATGAACCTGCGCCACAAGTTTGTCCTGCTTGTTATCGGGATTACAGTTATACCTATATTGATGAGCAGCATTTTTGTTTTTATTCAGCTTTTAGAGCCCGGTGAAACCTCTTTTTTAAGAAACTACATGAAAATCCAGAGGGATATACGGAAAGAACTGCCGCAGGGAATTGCCGTTCTTGATAATGAGGAGCTGAAAGAGATCATTCCCCCTTCCATTGATCTTTTGATTCTCGATTCTAGCGAGCGGGTTGTGCTCAGTACTATAGAGAATTTTAAAAGGGATGAGAGAGTATCCGCAGCTGCTCTGCATGAGTATATCCAGGAAAATATGGGGCTGTTTGAATTCCAGATTCTTCCCTATAATCCTGCTGCGGGCAGCCCGGGGCAGTTGATCGCTAAAATTCCTCACAGCTCGTGGATCAAATTCGGAGTAGTCCGTCATCTAATGCTTTCTATTCCCCTGATGCTCATATTATTTTCATCCCTTATGTCCATATCCATTGTGCGCAGCATAAGAAGATCAATTCAAACCCTGGAAAGCGCTACCAGGCGAATAGCCCAGGGTGACCTGAATTTTGAGCTTAAAACAAAAGGAAGCGATGATATTGCCCTGCTGACCCGCTCATTTGAGGAAATGCGCCTCAAGCTCAGAGAGGAATATGCCCGCAGAGCGCGTTTTTTAATGGGTGTCTCTCATGATCTTAAAACACCATTAGCCCTTATTGAGGGATACACCGGCGCCATTCAGGATGGTTATGCTGATAGTCCCGAGAAGCTTGAGAAGTACCTCAGTATAATCAAGGGAAAATCGCACCTGCTGGAAGAAAGAATCAGCCACCTGATAGAATTGATAAAGCTGGAAACGGGGGATTGGCAGGCCACTCACAGGCAGGTTGCCTTAAAGGACTTTCTCGATGACCTGGGAAAGCGCTACAGGCAGGATGCCGGGGTGCTGGGCTGCGACTTTAAGTACAGTGTAGATATACCTGAGACCCTAACGGTGAACATGGATCCCGGGCTGGTAACCCGCGCTCTGGAAAATCTGATCAACAATGCCATCAGGTACTCTGATAAAAAAGGGGCTATCCGCCTGGAAACGGAAATTTCCGATGACAGGGTCTGCATAGCCATCATTAACAGCGGCAGTGGCATATCCGCGGAAGATATAGGCTATATATTTGAGCCCTTCTTCCGGGGGAGCAACTCCCGCCGGGAAGAGGGTTTCGGCCTTGGCCTGGCCACGGTACGCTCGATCATAAATTCCCATGGCTGGGAAATTGAGGTTAAGTCAAATGAAGAGACTGTATTCTCGATTTATATAAACCTCAAATCCCGCCGGGAATAAGCAGCTAAAAGAACGGCAGAGCCGGGGAATAAACATTGAAGCGAGCAGTTAACTATTGCGCTGGGAAGGTATTTACGTTACTCAGTTCCTGATCACGACGCAAGAAGAGATCCCCGTCATCGTTCTTTGGGCTATTGGCGTTGTTTATCCGTCGTGAATGGAATTATGACCCACCCGTACGGACTCCGGCACTCGATGGTGCCGCTGACCTGGAACTCGGGGTTTTGCGACGTCAGGGTGTTGAGCACCATGCTGAGGCTTTTTCCCGTAGTGTTCTCCATCTGGAGCGAAACGGTGCCCGACCCGTCTGGCGGGATGTCGGTGGCCTCGGTCGTGTGGAGAAGCTGGTACTTGACGTCGTTGATCTCCAGGTATGAATCGATGCGGTTCACGGAGATCTGGAAATCATTGGTGTTGTGAACGCGCAGCCGCACCTTGAAGCCGTCGGTCAACGGGACACCCTCGGCGCCCGAAAATACCACTTCAGGGATATAGGGCAGGGGAAGGATGAACGTATCCTCAAAAGCGATCGGATTCAGGCCATGGCCCGCGTCGGGATAGACGACCCCACGAAACCTGACACGAAGACCGTTCTCGGCGAGCAGTACAATCGATTCGTCCAGGATGTCTTCCATGGAGATCTGCCAGGGGAACGTCACGGTCTGGCTTTTCTTGCCCTTGGTTCGGTTCATTCCGTCGAACGAAGAGGTAAACAGCTCCTTATCAAACAGATCGACCGCATAGTCCACCCGATCGAAATTCAAGGTAGCAGTGCCGCGATTCCTCACCACGATCTTTGTCTGAAACTTCACGATTTGTGGGGTGATAAAGGTCGAGTTGAACTGGCTGACCTCCACGGTGGGCGGCGCCACAACTTCGGGCGCCGATGCGCAGCCAAAAATCAAGAATGCCAGCGCTGCCAGCCACGTAATCCCTCGGACAACTCTAATCACGTTGCACCTCCTATAGGTATTGATAGTGAGACTTATATCACAGGAGGGACGGGAAATCAAGGAACCAGGAGAAAACTCAAGGATTTTCCAGTGAAGTGGATAAATTGGCAATGCAATTCACAATTTATCCATTTTTTACTTAACAAATATGCAAAGGTCGCAAAAAGGATGGAACTGGAAAAGCTGAATATTCACTTGATCGATTTACGAGGAATGAAGACGGAAGTGTCATCTGCCCTGAAGAGCATGAGATGGAATATAAGGGGGCTGGTGACTTATGACATCTCTGATCCCCTTAATATCAACCCCTTTACTGCCGGCCACCCGGTCAAATATTCCAGTATATTGAAGCCGTCCTCGATCTCAAAGAAAAAGGTTATTTCTTCAAAGCTTTCTTAATTCAGCATTTATGATAGACTGCTTATAATATGAATGAAATCCAAACTGGCGGACACCATGTAAAGGGAGCCTCCAATCCATCCATAAATCCATGGCAGGTGTACACCTTAGAGCCTGATCTCTGCTATCACGCAGTTATTGGTTCCCTCCATGTCTGGATTAAACACGTTCATCAGGATTGGTATGTAGCCCACGAACGAGAATTAAAAGAATCGGGCTCTGCTAAGCTGAACATCAGCCGGGATCGAAAGAAGCAGGCTGGTTTAACCTGGAACCGCTGGGCAACCGGCGAAGGAAAAAATAGGGTTCAACTAATACCGGCTATGCCGGACCGGCCGGTGGTCCTTCGACCTGAACAGTTGCTAAAAGTGACGGCCGGGAGCAAGACCCTTTTCTTTATAGCTCTGCCTGTCTGGGTGCGCATTGAGGTGGGGCTGGAAAATCCTGTGACTCTTTGCGAGTTGTCTACAGAGGTTTTATCCAACACCTGGTTTGGAGACACTACGGCAGGTGAGCTTTGCTATGCACTAAAGACAGCCGCGGCCGGCATACTGGATGAAGTCCGTCCGAAAGTTCATCAGGCAATATGCCCTGTTTCCATCACGAACAAATCTTTGGCTGAGCTGGATTTTCAAAGCCTCTGTGTGCGTACGGAGCATCTGAGTATATACCGGGGATCCTCTGCTCTCTGGACCAACCAGGTAGAAGTAGAGTTCCGCGGAGTGGGGCAGGTTAGCCGGATTAACTTCTCGAAGGACGTATTGCAATACAAAGAGGTTGGAGAAATAATTTTTAAAGCTAGAAAACCGGTCAGTAAAAACCTGGTAAAGAAGAGTTTTCACTTCTTAAAAAATATAACCGGATTCTAACCAAAGGAGAATTAAAGCTGTGTTTGCAGAGGTTTTGAATTATTTTATTACCTTTTTTACCAGGAACCGTTTGGAGAAACTCCTTCTGGTTATATTAGTTTTCGTGGTAGGAATTATTGTTACCAGAGTGGTATCTGCTTTGATCGGAAGGATATCGAAAAAGTACCTCACGCGTCAGTACAGCATGCTAATCAGAAAGGCTGTGTATTATTCCTGCGCTGTGATTGTCTTAATCATTATTCTGCAGCTTCTGGGGGTGAAAGTCGGCGCGCTGCTTGGAGCAGCAGGAATTGCGGGTATTGCCATTGGCTTTGCTTCGCAGACCAGCATGTCGAACCTGATCAGTGGACTATTTCTGATCTCGGAAAAACCATTTGAAGTTGGAGATGTAATTCGTGTGGATAAGACCTTTGGTGTGGTTCAATCTATTGATCTCTTATCTGTTAAAATAAATACCTTTGACAATCTCTTTATTCGCATACCCAATGAAAAGTTGATCAACACCGAAATAACCAACATTACGCGCTATCCGATACGCCGAATGGACATTAAGCTGAAGGTGGCCTATAAGAGCAGCATAAGTAAGGTAAAGGATGCGCTTCAAAACGTTGCAGCGAACAATCCCTTATGTCTGGATGAGCCGCAGCCTCTGATATTGTTCACTGATTTTGGTGAGTTCGGCATGGAGTTTCTATTTGGCCTCTGGTTCTACAAAACCGATTACCTGGCTCTGAAAAACTCCGTCATGCAGGACATCAAGGAAAAGTTCGATGGTGAAGGAATTGAAATTCCTTTCCCTCACCTAAGCCTGTATGCCGGATCAGCTACAGAACCTTTGCCGGTCTCTATTAGTAATTCCGATAATAGTGATTGATCAGAGGCCTGTCGGCATCTGCGAACCCCCCAATGCTTAAAGCATTCAGAAATCCCTGCATTACAAAAGAGGTCCATATTCTTCATCTTTTGGGCCATCTAGAACGTCAATTTTCAGATTCTCAAGCCATATATCAGCGCTTTCAATATAAAAACCAACTTTTTCCTGCTGAATATATTGGATATCTATTAAGCTGAGCATTATTCTCCCACCAATAGAAAATTCAATATACCCGCCATAACAGATTAGCTGGACATCATAACATCTTTCCTTGTTTACGCTAAACGCATTCCCTTGAAGATGCTTATATAAAAAGAAGCTGTCAATTTTCCCCATTTCATTTTTTCCCCACGTGTAAACATGGGCCATTCCTTTCATCAAATCCAGTCTGATATAATAACCATTTGCTTCTTCATCTCCTCGGAAAAAAATACCGGTTTTTCCTCGTCCTGACATTTTGATTCGATAACTCATTCGGAAATTAGAGACTGCGTGCTGAATAACAAATATTTCATATCCGCTTCCTGATCTTAATTGTATTTTATCTCCTTCGATACAAAACGAAGCAGAAGGGTTGTCAAGGAGAGTATTAACAGAACATTTTGAAGGCAGATGTATGGTTTTTCTTACAACCCTGTCAAAATTCCGGTACGATGTTAAAAATAGATGTCCATCAGGGGATAGAACAACTTCTTTTGGTGGAGGCAGCAATCTGACAGGTATAGGGTCCTGGTCGTTAACAAAAAAATTCCATAGTAGAATACGTCCATCCTCCATTTTCTTGATCCTGGCTGCATAGTTGCCATTTGGAAGCAGGTTGTTATCAAAAAAAGATTTGTATTCCCCAAAAAGAGAAGAGGAGTACCAGTAGTGCACTTTGACGTCTTCCCTGATTCCTCCAAACAGATAATACATATCCTGTATTTTTAGAATATTCGGGACCTCTACATCATCATACATTCGTGGATAATAGAGAGGCGGCAACCAGGTAAATTTATTTGGCTCAACTTCCCTGGCCACCCCTACACAACCGCGCCGTATTACAGGACCTCTGCAGGTTCTGGCATTTACTAAAAGAATCCTAACCTTACCCTCTTGATAAAAAAAAGGATCTCTGCAGCTTACCCACCCTCTTCCTTCAAGGAGATTGTTTTCGTAATGGGGGCCTTCAATAGAAAGAGGATAAGAACCGGATCTATCTTTTTCCCAGGAAAGAAGATCTTTTGAGCGAGCCATCCCAACCCGCTGTATTCTTCCTTTCTCTCTCCTTGCAATACCCGTGTAGAACATACGCCATCCATTCAAGCGCTCCGGGTCTCTGGATAGATGCATTGTCCATAGCATGTCATCATCCCACTCTCCAGGCTCTCCGATGAATAGAGCATTCTGAACCCTTTTCCACTCCAGTCCGTTCCTGCTTGTGGCATGAGCGATATAATCATGATTGGGAATTACCAGATGGAAAAGATGAAATAGCCCGTTATCATAGACAACATCAACATCTCCCAGTTCAAATGAGCTAAAACCTGATCCAGTGTACATAAGTATTATTCCAAAAAATAAGTGATTTCAAATTTAATTTTCGGAGTCAAATGCATATTGCTTGAAGCCCTCAAGAATACCCGCGGCGTGGGTTTTTTTGGCAAAATAGATATGTCGTTGGCCCCGCAGCTGGTCCAGTTCCGGGCTGTAATTTCCAACCACAACTCCGAGCAACTCGCCGCGCAGCATTTCTTCATCATTCCCGGAATCGCCGGACACCAGGATATTTGAGAGGGGAACATTCCATTTGTAGTGCAGATAGCGAACTGCTTTCCCTTTTGATGCTTTGTAGGGAAGAATATCCAGAAACCTGCCGCCCGAGTATATAATATTGTAACGCAGCCGATTTCTGGTGAGCAAATAATGGATATGCGCGAGGTTTTCTTCGGGGTTTTCTATATAGTAGCTTAACTTATACTTCCGCTGTGCCCTCTCTTCTTGAGGGGATAGAAATTTAAGTCCATCTAAAATAGTTTTGATGCCGCTTCGATCCCATCTTGCTGAAATGTGGGTTCGCCATCCTTTGTCGGGCAGGAGTTTGGGACCGTAGTAAATTTCTGTTCCTACCGAAGAAATGATGATGTCGGGGTGAGAAAGATTATAGGCTTCTATGACTTCGATAACCGAGTCAATATCTCGTCCGGTGGCTACTCCGAAACCGATTCGGTCGCGATTGTCTTCAATCAACCGTAAGAGCTCGTTAAGGGCTTCATCATTTCCGATTAGTGTGTCATCGATATCGGTGATAAACAGCTTTTTTAGCTTCGTCAGCCGCTTTCCTACAGTCCCCCGGTCGGGTGGTTGTTCTTCAGCCTGTATTTGAAGGGGCAGATTCTGTGCCTGGTCCAGGTACTGTCTGCAATGCGTTTGCCAGGAGTAATGGGAACGAGCATATTGAACCCCGTTCTGAGAATACTCCTTCCAGAGCTCTGCATTAATCAAGATTTTCTTTAATGCGGAGGCAATTGCCTCGTGGTTGGTGACATCAACGAGAATGCCGTTTTGGCAGTTGTGAATAATATCCTGCGGCCCACCATCATCGGTGGCTACAATCGGTAGTCCGCTGGCTGCAGCCTCGATGAGGGTAAGACCAAAGTTTTCGTTGAACGAGGGATTGACAAATACGCCTTGGGATCGCGCTGCCATACGGTACAGCTCAGGAACCTCATACTCGAAATCGTGGCGCTTGGGAATGGCCAGCTTTCCATACAGATCGTACTTATCCATGAGCAGCAGCAGTTCGGTCAGCACCTGCCGCTCATTTTCATCCTTGTTGGTAATGTCTTTACGGATACCGGCAAAAACGGCCAGGTTGGAGATAGCCTGCAGCTCTTTATCCATCCCATAGGCGGATATAAGACCGGTGATGTTTTTATTCCGATCCGGGCGCGACAGGGCGAGGATAAATGGTTTCTCCGGGTTACTAAGGAACCGCTCCAGTTCTTTCTGCATATAGAATTGAGCTTGCTTGATATTATCTCTTTCTTCGACTGCCTCAATATCAGTGAAGGTCTCATCAAAAAAGGGGAAAAAACGACTCAGATCGATCCCCGGTGGAATCACCTGGAAATCAGTCGAAGGACTTGATTCATAGAAAGCATATTGCTCTTCCACCTCCTGATGGGTGCTGGCAATGATCTTATCGGCCATGCCGAGGATTTCTTCCTCGGCATGAATTCTCTGTTCGATATGATACTGCTTTTCTATTTCTTCTTCTTTGAGCCCATCCTCCAATAGTCTCTGTTTTTTTATCCGACCCAAAGAATGCCCGGTAAAAACAAGAGGAGCCCCCAGAAGGGTTGCCAGTTCCTTGCCGACATAACCGGCATCAGCGTAATGGCCGTGAATAATATCGGGAATATCATTCTCGTCTTTTATAAACTTGAGAACCCGATCGATATATTCATCAAGGTGAGGCCAGAGCAGCTCTTTGCGGATATACTTGCCGCCTCCGCACTGGATCCGAATAATGCGTGTTTTATTTGAGAGTTTCTCTATGGGCCGACTGTAAGCGGTGGAAAACGTCTTTTCGCGGATCAGTCGCGTGAACAGATCAACCTTACGAACCTCTTCTCTTTCACCAAGGGCCCGGGCTAGTTCCAGTACGTATTTGACCTGGCCTCCGGTGTCTGCGTTACGACCCATCTCAACATTTGTGCCGCGAACCAGTCCGTGGATACTGAATAACTGAATATAGAGGTTTTGCATTCTTATTAAGTTTATCATAGATCAAAACAATTTTGAAATAGATATGCGCATGTTTCTAAAAACCCTTAACGAGGGCTCACTAATTTTCTGCCACTAAAGAATTGTTCCAATATATAGCGGTCAGGAAAGATTGGCCAGGATGAACTCCAATGTATTGCTGAAAAGTTCTTCCTGCCAGGGAATGGAGCCGAAAGCATGGTCGGCCCCCTTAATGGATATGAACCTGGTGGGGCCGGTGAACATTCCTTTATACTCAAGTGCAACCTCAGGCGGAACTGTTTCATCCCCGCTGCCGTGGACAATCAACCCTGGGCCGCGGAAGCGTGAAGTAACTTTCATGATTTCCAGGTTTTCAATATCATTTATAAAGTTCATACCTATCTTCAGCCCTTTTCTATCCAGGGGGTTGTTTGTCGGAAGCGATTTATCAGCAGAATCACGCTCCCTGGCCAGCTCTTTCATTTCACCAGCAGCCGCCCAGAGTATGAGACCCTTAAAAGCAGCACTGTTACTCGATTTACTACTTATACTCTCTTTACTGCCGGCTACATAACCGGCAATTGAGCCGCCCATGCTCAAACCCAAAAGGAAGATGCTCTGCCGGTCAATTTCCGGCCGCGCGGAAAAGTAATCCAGTATAGCGAAGGCGTCTTCGATCTCAGAGGAAAGGGTCATTTCTTCGAAGTCACCGTCGCTTTCGCCGCTGCCCAGGAAATCGAAACGCACGCTCGCTATGTTGTTAGCCATAAGCAGCCGGGAGAGGCGGACAAAGATGAATGAGGGTTCCATGCGGTTACCGGCAAAGCCGTGGTAGAGGATAACGCCCGGATATGGAGCCTTGCCCTGATCGGGAATGTGGATCATGCCCCTTAAGACGCCGTTTTTCTTTTTGATGGTTACATATTCTTCCAAATTAATGTCCTTATCATACTTCAAGTGCTGTTCTGCTGGATAACCTGCAGACAGCTTTCCGCTCCGTAACATTCACGACTTAACTCCCTTATCAAGCAGGCTCTTTATCAGGTTGATGCTGTAATGGCCGTAGCCCTCGTCCGTCGGGTGCAATCCATCCGTGAAATAGCGGTTAAGATTGGGCATCATATTCACTCCCGGCAGCACTGTAATCTGCGGATAGGCTGAGCATACGGAGCTTATGGTTTCCTGAAGAGTGGAAAAGGGTCCCATGGGCGAAGGCTGGTCACTGTCTGCCCGCCACAGGGGTGTGATAACAAAAATCTTAGCTTCTGAAAAGATATCAGTAAGCCTTTGCATATATAGGCTGCATTCCCTCATGAATTCTTTATGTTCTGAATATTTACCCCAGTCATTGGTCCCATAGGCAACAGTCACCAGATCCGGCTTATAGGAAATCTCTTCATCAAGGCTGTGTGCATTAAAAATATAACCGCCCACTCCCTGATTCAATAGATCCATTTCGAAAAATCTTGCAAGCTGCACGGGAAAGGTGTTTGAAGGATAATATGCATCCATACCCTGGGTTATGGAATCACCAAGGCATAGCAGCTTCTTACGGATAGCTCCCGTAACCGGTAGAGCCTCTCCATCAATTACTTCCACTGACTGCAGGGCCAGGTAGATATTATAGGGAAGATATATAGCTACCCTCTGCGGGTCTTTTCCCTGTTTCCCCGTAAACTCAAATTCGACAGTATGAAGTACTCCATCATAGGAATGGCCGCTCTGGCTGTCTAAGAAGATGTTGTTTACAAAAAGATCGAAAAAGCTCCACTCCCGGGATTTTTCAAGAATGGAGAATAACAGCCGGATGCGCCGGGCATTCGTGAACATCTCCAGGCTTACGCCGGCCGGGTGTCTGGCACGGATTTTCCAGCTTTCCTCTGAGTCATAGACTGAGAGCTGGCGCTTTGTAAAGCGATGGATTACCAGACCCTCTTCCCTCTGTTCAACCGCCAGATAGTTCCTTAAGAGTTTTTTCAGACCTGTGGAATCGATTATCATAATAACACCGGGTTCCTTTTCTTCTTTAATGCGTATTCCGGTGCATGGTCACTGCGATGGGCTAATCATAGGATAGACGTGTTTTTTCATTAGCCATTGTGGGCTCAATAATTTTCTGCCACACCGGGTTTTTCCAGGTTCCCAATTTATTGTGCATCTTGAGGTATTTTTCAGGTATGGGATGGGTGCCATAGACTACTTCAAGACCATATCTGGTTTTTATAAAATTGCTGAAATAGGTAATGCTGGGGCATGGGGGGTATCCTACAATCAGGCCGGTGGCAAGATGTATTACCCTGGCGCCATTTCCGATCATTTCATCCACAGTATATTCAACATTTCCGCCGGGACAGCCATCGCAGCTGGTGTAGCCCACAACCTCAACCTCCATATCAACGTAGCGGTTGAAGGCTCCTTCCCTGTTGCGTAATGATCTGAAACACTTCCCGCCTGCGCATCTGCGGTAGCGGTTACAGATAATTATGCCGATCTTTGTTTTTTCCTGCATATAATCTCCTCCTGAAGCTGGGCTCATTGAAATACATCACTGCTTGCAAGTCAAGTGAATGCCGTCTCGGTGTTGGTTTTTAGGCTCTGTCACAAAGTTAAAATTTAGGTTGCCTTAAAGGACTTCCTTTGGTCGCAGAAGTAATTTATAGACCGCCGGCCGGCTCTATATGCCGGCATAGTGGGAATGTGCCGTGTTTCCTCTCTATATTTCGAAGATATTACCTGTTTGCAGTGGTTGAAAATTATCCTTAAAGGTCTGGTACAGTTCCGCCTGGGCCCTGAACCCGGTGCAGTGTCCTGCCATAATATTCCGGACTTTGAGCGCGGCCAGGGCGGCCGTTGTTTTTTTGATCCGTTCAATCGACGCTTCGACAAGGTGGAAGCCCCCGACTATTCCCTCTATCTTTTGGATTCCGGTAAGGGTCTGTGCATGTTTGGTGATATTCACAATTCCTGCGTGGCTGCAGCCGGTTATAATGAACAATCCCTTATTCTTAATATTGGCTGCCAGGGAGATATCGTCGGGCATAGTGTCCTCTTTAACCAATCCATTTTCTATAGTCTGCAAAGCTATACCGACCTCTTCAAAATCAGTGTTCCGCGGAACTTCACCCGTGGTTGATAGTCCCGGCAGCAGCTGCAATGGTGAACGTGTCAGGTATAGAATAGCGCCGGCATCTTCGAGCTTTTCCCTTGCGTCCTCCATCATAACCCCCACATGCCTGAGCATGGGATCTGTGATGAAGTTCAGACGGAATATATCCGGATGAGCGATTACCGGGATATTTTCCCGTCCAATACTCTTTAGTATTTCAGTTAACCCTTGAGTATGATCATAGTGGCAGTGGGTAATCACGATTATATCGATCATGGCCGGCGGGACGCCCATCAGTTCCATATTTTTCAACAAAGCCTGTGGATTTTGCCCGACATCCATTAAAATATTCTGCCCCCGCAGATTATGCTCTGCCTCTAATAGAAGCGAAATACCGTGCTGGCCCAGGTAGGGACTCTCATAAGCTACGGAGTCTTCGGCGAGCACTGTAATCTTTAGACTGTCCAGGGATTTGTTTCCATCCATTTGACTTGCCCCTTTTCTTATAGCAAATATTTAAGACTAATTGGTCAGTACGATTATTTTTTTATTTAAAAAGCCTGCCGCCCGGAATATCGGTATGATCATGCGAAGCGGCAGGCTCTATTTAAAGCTATCCTCTATTCGTCGAAATACCTTTCTCCGGGCCACTCGCTCATCAGCTTGTCAACTTCTTCTTTCTTTTTCAAGTAGCCGATAAAATAGGCAATCAGGCCAACTGCCATCCAGATAGCTCCATATAACAGGGCTTTCCATCCCTGGAGATAGAGAAGATAAGCGGAAACCAGAATTCCGATAACCGGGAAAATCATGAACCACTTTTTCTGGTACATCCCCGGCAATTTTTTGTATAGTTCCGGGTACTTCTTGGGCGCCATAATAACGCCTACATGGGTGATAATCCAGTTATAGAGGAACATGGCCACTATAATCTCGGCAACCAGTTGTATTGAACCTGTTATTATAAGGAAAAGGGTGACAACAACCGTGGCAATTAAGGCAAAACTGGGCACACCGAACTTGTTGATCGAGACAATTTTGCCGCCGAAAATTTTATCCCTGGTCAAACCGAATAATACCCTGGCGCCGACTGCCTGTTCGCCATTATGAGATGAAAGGATCGCTGCCCAGGCAACTATGACAATAAAAGCCACCCCTATAGGGCCCATGTATGTTGAGGCAACTGCTGCATAAGGGGCATCAGATGCGGCGAATTTGTCCCACGGCATAACAGCGGTGGAAACAAAGGCTGAGCCCACATAGAGCACTGCGGGAATAATAGCGCCTAATATAACTCCCCAGGTTATGGTCCTGGCCGGATCTTTTGCCTCTTCCCCAAGGTCAGCAGCCAGGGTAAGACCCGCATAAGCAAAGATAAGCAGGGAGGCAGCTTTCATTACGCCGGCAAAACCCATTGGTGATCCCATGGTGATATTAGCGCCCTTAATATGGGGAATGCCCAGTATAATATAAATAACTACACCGGCGACCATGAAGATGAATAAAATATTCTGCACAATGGAAACCGTTTTAATACCCATCCAGTTAATTATAAAAAAGACTATTGTTACCACCACTGCTCCGGCCATAACAGTTACTTTGAAGGGAATACCGGGAAGGGCATTAACATAGGAAATAAATGCCTGGGCCGTTATGGCTATGGGGCCGATAAGGGCCAGCCACATGCCCCAGCCGGATAGAAAGCCCAGGGGCTTGGATACAATCCTGGTGGGGTAAACATAGCTCTCCCCACCCTCTACCGGGTACATAAGATTGAGAAAAATAGTGCTCAACCCAACTAATAGCACAGGAATTATACCTATTGCATAGGAAACCCAGGTCAGGGACCCGGCGTATTTGGCGGCAATTCCTGTAATTATGAACACACCTGCGCCAATAACAATTCCGGCTGTTATTGCCGTAACATCAAGTATGCCGAGCTGTCTTTTAAGCTCTCTTCTACCTTCAGCCATTTTAGAACCTCCTGAAATTATTTTATTTAAAACATCTTAATCTGTTCTTAAAGAATAAGCAAACATTATTTTCATATTTATTCGTAAATCTTAAAACGGAGACCAGCTTTCGATACTGCACACAGCATCATTACCCTTTAAAATAAGCGCCTTATCTGCTATGATCGGTTTCCATGGCTGATAATAATTACCTGCTGCTGTTAAACGGGAACTTGAAAAATCATATTCTCTCGCTGCACGATAAAGAGAGGACTATCCTGCGCGAAAAGCTTGATTTTCTGGCAAATGGAATCTGGGATGCCGGGGTCAGGGTCAAAAAGCTTAAAGGAATATCCGGTAAGGTCATCTTTGAAGCCAGGCTGACCCGCGGCCGCAGGATTCTATTTACCCTGGGAAAGCACCACGGCGAAACGGCCATATATGTCTGGGGAATATCGGACCACGATCATATAAACGATAACGCAGCCAATATTCTGCCCCATAATGCACCCTTTCTAAACTTTGAGCCGGAAAGTGAGAAGGATTATCCCGATCTCTATATGGACGATCTGAATGAAGATTATTTCAGCCAGGAAAGCATTGAAGAGCGGGTAGTGGATGACTGCGGGCCGCAGAAATGGCACGTTTTGAGCGACGAGGAATGGCAGAGGCTGCTCCTCAAGGGAGATCCGGGAAATCTGGAAATATTCCTCTTTCTCACTTCAAAGCAGAGAGGAATATTGGAAAACAAGCCCCCTATTCTGCTTTCGGGCACTGCCGGCAGCGGCAAGACTACCATAGCGCTCTATTACCTGTTTAAAAGAGAGTTTGCCGGAAAACCGCGGTTATTCCTCACTTACAGCCCCTTCCTGAAACGATTTTCAGAAAGAATATATGACGGGTTGGTAAAAAACACCGGCCTGGAATTCTCTGCCGGAGGAGCGCCAACTGTAGTACAACAATCTAAAGAGATGGCCGCTCTGCTTCAGAAAGATTCCGGCCATCCCTCCCATCCCGGCCTCAAACCTGATTTTTTCACCTTTCAGGAACTGCTGCAGGAGATCCTTGAGTCTTACGGCCAATTCTCAAAGCACATTGCCGGATTGGAGGAGTTTGATGATATTTTCTCCAACCATAAGCTCTACAGGAAATATGACAGCGAGCTGGTATGGGAAGAGATCCGTTCCATAATAAAGGGAGCGAAACCTGCTATCAGCTTGAGGCGCTATACGAAGCTGCTTACCGATTATCTGAAGAATGAGTTAAAGCAGTCAGAGGCTTTCGAGCTTAAGGATTATCTTCTGGGCCTTAAAAGATTCGAATTCATCCTGAAAATCGAAAGGCTTGTGGATAAAAAGACTAAGTTTAAAGATTATGACGATTTCCTTTTAAGCCTGGGGCCGGACTCTGTTTCCTCAGAAACCGCTTTTGTTCTTCAGGAAATCTTAAAAATAGTAGATAAAAGGGCAGGCCTTTTTTCCACACCGCTGCTTACCTTCAATGAGTACAATTCTCTGGGAAAAAAGCGGGCGCCCAACTTTATCTACAGCAGGGAAGATATCTATTCAATCGCCGAGTACTACCAGCAGCGGCTTTCAGACATGGGGCTTGAGGATGAAATAGATCTCTGCCGGAAAGCTATCGGTATGCTTAAATCCGGAAATGAGAGATATAAGTATAACCTGGTTGTTTGTGATGAAGTTCAGGATTTTGCCGATATTCAGCTATCATTGATCTTGAAATTGGCCGATCCCTTTTTCAATATTCTTTTTGCCGGAGATACCAAGCAGATTATTAATCCAAGCGGTTTCCGCTGGGAAGAGGTCAAGGCTAAATTCTATGAGCGGGGAGTTACAGTTCCCGATGTTTCCTACCTCAACCTGAATTTCCGCTGTGTGGGCAGTATTGTGAAGATGGCCAATGGCCTTCTGGATCTTAAACAGCATCTTATAGGTCTTTCCGGTTCCGAACTGCGGGAGGATTGGAAGTTTAACGGCAAACCTCCTTTCCTTATCCATAATATTGGCGAAAAGGAAATATTAAAGCGGATCAGCCTTGCAGGCGCCGGCCGGATAATCCTGGTCAGGGGTGAAGAAGAACAGGAGCGCCTTAAAAAAATCCTGCACACCGAGCTGATATTCACAATTTACCAGGCCAAGGGGCTGGAATTCGATACTGTGCTGCTGTGGAAATTCTGCCATGGGAAAAAGAGTGCGGATATATGGCGGCGGATAGAGAGCGGTTATGCTTTTGACCGGGGACATTATCCTCACCTGAAGCATGAGCTGAGCCTGCTCTATGTGGCAATAACCAGGGCAAGGAACACCCTGATGATCTACGATGGAGAATCACCATCAGACATCTGGGGTCTGGAAGAGCTTAGTGAGTGCCTTTACCGGACAGAGGATGAGGCGGTTCTTGCCGGTATGTGGAAGAGAATCTCAACTCCTGAAGAATGGCGGAGACAGGGGGATTACTTCTTTGAAAGAGAGTATTACCCTGCGGCGGTGGAATGTTACCGCAATTCCGGAAACTTAAAGCTTATGGAGAGGGCCCAGGCATTTGTCCTGGCCGGGAAAAAAGAGTTTGGCAGGGCAGCTCTGCTCTTTGAAAAACAGAAGGACTTTATCCTGGCGGCGGAAAACTTTGAGAAGGACGAAAATTACAGCCGGGCCCTTAAATTGTGGAAGAAGCTGAACAATAAGAAGCGCGCCCTTTTTTGCCGCATAGAACTCTATGAGCAGCAGGGGGATTACAACCATGCCGCTGAAGAATGGGAAAAGCTTAATAATTTCGATAAAGCATTGAAGAACTGGTTGAAAGCGGAAAACCATACAAAGATAGCCGGTTACTACTACTCTTTGAAGGAGTACAAAGAAGCGGCAAAGCATTTTGAGCTGGCTCGTGATTACGCAAAAGGAGCGCTATGCTATAGAAAAATTAATGCCCTGGACCAGGCGGCTGATCTTTTCCTGCGCGCCGGGGAGTTCAAAAAGGCGGCGCCCATCTATAAAAAACTCAAAGACACTAAAAATCTTCTCAAATGCCATACACAGCTTGGTGATTTCCATTCAGCCGCTCTGTTGTATGAAAAGCAACCGGATGTTTATAAAACAATAGAATACTTCAAGCGCTTTGTTGACCTCTCCGAAGCCAATAGAAAGGTTCTTGCAGATGAGGCGGAAAAATATAATAAGGGGGCTCGGACTGCTCTTAGAGCTGCAGTGCGTTACTCCGCCCTTTCTTTATTCGAAAAATCCGCGCCCATTTACTCTAAATTGTGGATTTTTGACCAGGCTATTAAGGAATTCAACAAAACGGGAAATATTGCCGGAGTTGCTCAGTGTTACTCCGATATGGGAGAGCACTATAAAGCTGCTGTAGAGATGGAAAAAAGCGGGACGGCTGAAATATTGCCATGGGTTACTGCGGAACTCCTGCTGTATGTAGGCTTTAGAAGCAGTTACAACAAGGACCGGGCTGACAAATTGTTCAATGAGGCCGAGGATATGATGGAAAAGGAGGCATTTAACGGCGCCCTTGCTCGCTGGCAGGCAATCAATTACCATGAAGGGATCTACCAGGCTTTCCTCCGGCTGTGCAGGGATGAAGAGGCCCTGGAATATATGCTGGATAACTCCATGGAAGATTATTCAATAGATTATCTGGACCAGAGAGGTGATGACCTAAATATTTCTGTAGAGCTTTTAAAACGCCTTACAGCCAACATAAGTATTGAGTGGTACATGGACAATTACTTTATGGAAGTGGATGTCATTGCCCGTCTGTGTATGTTTGCTTTGCAGAAGCAAAAAGAGGAAATCCAGCCCATAGTTGAAGGATTCCTGTCTTCAATTCCAATCCGGTATAATATTGAAAAAAAAGTGCCCGATTCAATCTTCAATCTGGCCCTATCGGTAAAAAACTACAATACTATTTGTATAATTGCACAGTCGCTTCGCTATCTCGTGTCTTCAGGCGGAATCCCGGAAAGGGCCGTCAACTTTTTTGAAAGGGTTAAACAGAGGGGAGAGAGGGAACAGGACAACACTCTATTGGCCTGCTACAATTTCCTTTTCGACAGTGATGAATATGAACAATATCTGGATATGCTTACCATTACCGATCAAAACATTGAACTCTTTTGTGAAAGCTCTGTGCATTACCGGAAAGCTGTGGAGCATCTACTGGCAGTAGATCGTCCCTCACAAAGGGCTGTAGAGAAGGCGGTGGAAATATGCAGAATGAAAGATGACTTCAGCAGGGCAGCTGAAGTGAATGAGCGTTTCGGCGATCTTAAAGATGCGGGAAGGGACTACAGGGAAGCTCGACAATATAAAGATGCCTTGAGATGTTACAGGGAAATAGGGGACAGGGCGAATATGGCCCGGATTTATGAAAGAATGAAAGATTTTCAGAAGGCCATAGATACCTGGGAAGAACTCGGCAGAAACAGGGATGTCTTACGGGTTAAGAAAAAATGGCATAAAGCGAAACGTGAGGATGATGGCAGCGCCCAGCTTGATCTTTTCTAAGGATCAGGTTCCTTTTCTACCTTCCAAGAACAATATCAATTCCTGATAGAATAAGGTCAGCCCACCAGATGTCTCCGCGGCTGATTGCTACCATGATTCGCGTGCAAGGGTCTGCTGCGCGGCAGTAGTTGCGAACTCAGTATCTTGTTCGCTCAGGCTGTCGCATACGCTGTTCATTGCCTCTGTAATGTTATCAGGTGCATGACGGGCAAGATACTCTGTTATTGCCTCGGCTGCATTAGCTTGGTTATATGCATACAATCATTTTAGCAATTTCTGCTTGCATTGGTCACACTGACTATTATTAATGTCCGAATAAAGGTAATTGAAAAATAGCTACTACAGGAAGATGATCCGAGATCCTTAAGGTATCATGCTGACGCATATATTTATCTATCAATACAAGGTTGTCTGAATAAAAAAAATAATCGATAGTCCTGTCAAGTTTAGCTACTCTATTGGGAAAATGGGTAAACCAGTTTTCTCTTTCCTCTCCCAGTGTGTCTTCAAATTCAGGGATTGCGTTGTACTTTTCAAAAAGAACTTTTATTTCAGAATCAGGATTGAAATATCCTTTTTCCTTTTCATTATATAAAGTATATGCGCCAGGTGGAATAAGATTGAAATCACCTGCAATAGCATAGGGATATTGCTTTATAGTAAGGGATTTAAGAAGAGCATAAACCTCAGCAACCTGCTTTTGCATTGTATCATCTCCCTGTGCAAATGCATCAAAATGGGTATTCATCAAAACGAGCGACTTGCCACCTTTTACAGGAAGATGCACCTCAAGTATGGCACGTTTAAACTGGAACTGCCTTTCCAGTATATTATTAGGCATGATAGCAAGTTGATGACGGTTAGCATTGTCTATTTTATATTTCGAAATGACAACCAGTTTCATACCCACACTGCCCATTATCTGTTTAAGAGGAACAAATTTTGCCTTCCAATAATAAGCCTGGGCATAACATGAATACTCTTTTGGTAAAAACTCAAGCAACCGTTTTAATTGATCCTCATAGAAGGTTCTTTTTGCTCCATCATGTACTTCCTGTAACAATATCACATCCGGAGCTTCATCCAGTATAACCCTTGCTACTTCACTAAATGTTTTCTCCATATTCTCCCTGGATACCGCACTATCAGGACCACTATTGTCTGGCTCATCATACCAGAATACATACTCTTTACCTGCCATATATTGAACATTCCAGGAAAGTACTTTTACCTGTTGCGCAGCTTCAAGAATTGGAGCTGTATCGGCTCCAACAATTGCTAGTTTTTTAAGTTTAGGTGGATGATATGTTATAGAGAATACAATAATCGAAATAGATAGAAATAAAATGAAGATTATCAAGATAGTGGTTAGTGTGAGTTTTTTAATTTTCATACACACCTCACAGTATATAACATTAAGCTGAGTTGCCGCACCGAGCCAGGAAGACCCACCCTTTTTCAAAGGGGAACGGCTCGATCTCTTGTAGCCCCCTACGCGGTCAACTCCAGCGTCATGTTCAAGTAAGACGCTTTGCGGCCGGAATTTCCTGTTAGAAAAATCTTAATTCATTTGGCATAGTTTTTCCACACAAATTTATTGGAGGAAAACTATGAAAACAGAAAAACATGATTGGTATGCTCAGATGGTCCGGAAACTCCTAACTATTCTTAAAGCACAAAAAGAAGAACGGCTGCCGGAAATCCCATCGAAAGAGACTATCCGGAAAGTATTCTCCTGTGTCAAAACATTTCACAACTTCGTCTATTTTTCCACAGTCTATGCCTGCGGACTCAGGCTGCAGGAAGCGCTTTACTTACAGACATCCGACATCGACAGTAAACGGATGATGCTGTATATCCATCGGGGAAAGGGCGCCAAAGACCGCTATGTTCCCCTTCCCAAGGA
>JAUVWI010000134.1 GCA_030604195.1 Spirochaetales bacterium | reverse complement strand
CGATGAGATCATCGATAAAGTTCACAGCAATTTTAAAACACTGCTGAAAATTCACTGAAGACCGCCTCTGTTTGCTTTTCTTCGAGTCTGCTTTTAATCCTGCTTCACATTAACATGCACCATTATGGGCCCTGCTGCAAGGTCACGGTGACCTTCTCAATCCCGTTCTGCCATATTCTCAATCCTACCTCCTCTATTCCCCTCCACTGATCGGGTTGGACACGGGCAAAGACATTAACAGGCAGGTATCCTCTGTGATCTCTGGTAACTTCGGCCCCGTAATAAATCGCGATGGCTTCAGCAGCCCCCGAGTCCTCCATCTCCCACTCTTTCCAGTATATCACGTCCCCTGTATTCGTCTGAGTTGTCTGGTTTTCCCTCGGAATTCTGATCTTACTTTTCACGGCAAAATTAACCTCCCGTCCGGACCACCTGGAGTGATAGACTGTAGCCTGCAGCGGAAGCATCCTGATAAAAGATTCCACGGTTTTTGGAGCTATGTCAGGCAGTACCTCTGCAACCAGCAGGCCTCCTTTCTCAAACTCAAAAACAATCTGACGTGCCATTCTAAGATTCCCTCATCCTGTTCCTGAGTTTTTTTGTGGCATCCATGTCTACTTTCATGTCTTTCCCATCTATTACGACGCCGTAGTCTTTCTCCACGCTTTTCATGGAAACATATCCATTAATTACATCTTCAAGGACAAGCTGCGGGTTTCTGTCCAGGGGCGGGCCGTATCCCCCTCCTCCACCGGTCTGAAAGCTTACCAGCTCATTTTCATTGAGAGGCAGGTTTGAGATCTTACGCCACCTCTCTTCCCTGCCGTCGTTCCTGCATACAACTGTTATGTTCGATTTCCCCGCCTTACCACCAAAAAGTCCCCAGGGGGGAGTGTACTTCACCCTATCGGTTGTTACTGTGAGGCCTGATTTATGACCTATAATCCGGTAATCCCGGTAAACTCCTAGCCCTCCGCGGAACTTCCCGGGACCTCCTGAGTCCTGAGCAAGCTCAAAACGCTCAACCCGCCACGGATACCTCACCTCAGCAACCTCAACAGGAACATTGTATGTGTCACCAAGGTCCATCGAGAAAAACGCGTGCTCTCCATCCTCATAGGGTTTTCCTCCATAACCGCCGGCGTCCCCTTCGGCGCAAACGTAGTACTTTCCTGTCCTGGGGTCTGTCCCGTAGAGAAAATTTGCCATGGAATCACCGAAGTGCCCGGCCCTCACCTGATCAGGTATCGCCGGGGCCAGGGCTTTTAAGATCAGGTCGGGTATCGTGGTAGTGGGTACCGGCCACATAGCGCACGCGGCAGGAAATTTCGGCTTCAAAAAGCTGCCGTCCGGGATAACAACCTTCAATGGGCGGAAGAAACCCTCATTGCTAGGCAGATCCGGGGTAGTAATCACCTTAAATCCGTACCGGGCTGAAGATATGGTTGATGTTTCCGGTACATTCATCGGGCCGCGGCACTGAGGATCTGTGCCTGTAAAATCCATTGTCATCTCCTCATCTTCAACCGTGATAGCCAGCCTGAGCCACACTTTATCATCAAGCGGTTCATCATCGTTTCCGTCGCCATCCAGCAACGCCTCCGCGGAATATGTACCATTCGGAATACGGCTTATTGCAGCCCTCGCCATTTTTTCTCCCTGATTCATCATTTCATGAATAGCGCCAAGTGTCACATCTGGACCGTAGTTATCCATGATATCGAAGTAACGCTGGGCTGCCTTTCGAACACCCGCAATCATCGCCCGGATATCTCCCAGCACTGGATCCGGGACCCGGGTATTTGCACCGATCAACCGGAATACATCCTCATTCTGTTTTCCTTCTTTCATGAGCTTGACCGGAGGCAGGCGGAATCCCTCCTGAAACACTTCAACGGTATTGCTGTACCACCCTCCAGGATATATTCCTCCCATGTCCACAGTGTGGCCGCGAAAGGCAGCCCACCCCTGGATTTCATCTTCATAGAAGGCAGGGCAGAGTACAGTAAGATCAGGACAGTGGGTGCCCCCTCCATTGTAAGGATCGTTGCAAAGGATAACATCTCCAGGATTTATTTTTTCCCTCCCTATGGTGTTATAGGTAGATTCAACAGCATAGCCAAGATTGGCTAAAAAAATAGGCAGTCCCGGAGTTTCCGCGATAAGGTTTGCTTCACTGTCCAGAATCCCGCAGCTGAAATCAACAACCTCATAGAGAATCGGGCTGTAAGCGGCCCTCTCAATTATCCTCCTGATATCCCGGCTGGCTGCAATCATTTGATTGCGAATAACTTCAATAGTTATTGGATCTATCTTCATGTTCCCTCCTGATTTTTTTTAATGATGCGAACTTCGAATTTGGAACCAGACATTCTTCTAAGTAACTTCATAGGGCAACCTCTGACTTCAACTAATAGCAGCCTAATTTACACATATCAGGCAAGAGTTACAGAGTAATAACATAAAGTTACTTATTGATATTCAACCATCCCGGTTGGTTTACCCCGGCTAACTAATAACAAGGTTGCCGTACCGGTCAACGGAACAGGTCTGACCGCCTTCAACCACAGTGGTGGCAGTGGCCTCTTCGATTAGAGCCGGACCTGAAATAATATTCCCCGAAAGAAGCCCGTCCCGCTTAAAGATGCTGAACTGCTCATACCTGCCGTCTCCGACGTATACCTTTCTTTCTCCCATCCCGGCTTCAGGCGGCGGATTCTCAGCCCCGCCGGCGATGGTCTCCATCAACGGTTTTTTAACCCTGGCAAAGCTAATGACCTTGAGCGAAACTATCTCTTTATGCTCTTCGGGCGCGTTGTGCCCGTATATCTTAAGATGAAGATCGTCAAAACTCTTTCCAAGTTTTATCCTGTCAGCCTCAACAAGTTCAGAAGGAGCGGGAACACTTAATGTATGCTCCTGCCCGATGTACCGAAGATCCATTTCATATGATAAAACGATATTTTCATCCGCGATATTCTCACGCTCGAATAGTTCCCTGACACGCGCTTGAAGCCCTCTGAACATCCAGTTTATTGAACCAATATCGGCATCATCCATGGGTTTTATATATGTCTGTCCAAAGTCATGCCTCGGGTCGGCCATCAGCATACCCCAGGCTGAAAACACCCCTGGAAAGGGCGGAACAATAATCGTAGGAATATTCAACTCTTTCGCTATTGCGGCAGCATGAATAGGCCCTGCTCCACCGAAAGCCACCAGTGCGAACTCCCTCGGGTCATACCCCCGTTTGACCGTCATTGACTGCAGCAGCCCTGACATATTGATGTTGACAATATTTATAATTCCCAGGGCAGCTTCATCGATACTCAGATCGAAGTAATCAGCTATCTTTTGAATCGCTTTTCGTCCAGCCTCAGGCAATATCTCCATCTTTCCCCCCAGGAAATAATCAGGATCAAGTATGGAAAGCTGAAGATTTGCGTCTGTCACTGTGGGTTCTGAACCGCCCCGCATGTAACAGGCCGGGCCTGGTTCAGCACCGGCGCTCCCCGGCCCGACATGCAGGGCCCCTGCTTCATCGATCCAGGCAATACTGCCTCCGCCAGCTCCAATCTCACGCATGTCAACAACAGGGAGCAGTATCGGACGCCCCTCGACAACATACTGCTCGGCAGTTTCCGGTAATCCTCCCCTTACTATGGATGTTTTTGCAGTGGTACCCCCCATATCATAGGTAATAACATTTTTATATCCGATCATACCGGCAAGCTCCGCCCCGCCGATTGCACCGGCCGCGGGACCCGATTCTACCATCGCGATCGGCATATCCCTGGCAACCTCAGACGTCATGATACCGCCATTGGACTGCATGATCTGCAAAACATTATTAAAATCGCGCTTCTTTATTTCTTCTTCCAGACTTCGCAGGTACCCCTGTACAACAGGCATAACATAGGCATTCTGTACAGTGGTGCTGGTCCTCTCATACTCGTAGTAGCGCCTTGTTATATTGTGTGAAAGTGATACCGCAGCCTCAGGATACGTTTCATTAAGAAATCGACCGATCTCTTCTTCATGAACAGGATTTGCATAGGCATTGAGAAGACAGACCGCGACTGATTTGATCTCCTCCCTGCGCAGAAATTCTACGATCTCACCAAGCTCACTGACTTGAAGAGGAACAAGAATCTCGCCGCCCGCTGCAATCCTCTCCTTTGCTTCGAGACAGAGGTACCTCGGGACAAGAGACCTTGGCCTGCTGTAAAGAGCGTTGTACATCTCTGTGCGGTTGCTCCGCCCTATCTCAAGGACATCTCTGAACCCTCTTGTAGTGATTAAGGCGGTTTTTGCCCCCTTGCCCTCGATCAGGGCATTAATCACCACGGTAGTTCCATGAACCAGAAAAGAGACTTCATTTAGAGATATCTGGAATTTTTCCATGCAGCCGATAGTACCGATTGCGGGATTCTTCGGTGTAGAAGATACTTTGCTTACCCTGATTTTTCCGGTAGTTTCATCGAGCAGCACACCATCAGTAAAAGTTCCACCCACATCTGTGCTCAGTCTATACATCTATAACCCCCTTGCTATATTGCTACTCAGGTACTAAGATACAACCCGCTCTTACCGCGTACAATAAAACAGAAAGTCAAGATTATGCCGTGGTAATGGCTGTATGAATTTCCCCCTTAAAGTTTATGCGTTCTTACCGTACAGGTGACATCTAACGAAATGGCCTTCTTCCAATGCCTGCATTGCCGGATCGACCCTGCTGCAGATTGCTGCCTTCTCAGGACACCGCAGGTGGAAACTGCAGCCCGGAGGAACATTGACCGGGCTTGGAATCTCGCCCTTTGAGATAACCCTCCCGGGTTTGAGCTCCTCCTCTTCATCAGAGATTACCGGTATCGAGGAAAGCAGCATCCTCGTGTAAGGATGTAACGGTTTTTGAAAGAAATCTACAGTAGTGGCAACCTCGCAGATTTTCCCCAGATACATTATCGCCACCCTGCTGGCCATGTTACGCATCAGGCTCAGATCATGAGTAATAAAGAGATAAGTCAGGTTGAGTTTCTTCTGCAGCCGCAGCAGCAGG
>JAUVWI010000141.1 GCA_030604195.1 Spirochaetales bacterium | reverse complement strand
CTCTTCCTGTCCTCCAAAGGTCACTTTCTCAGCCTGCTCCAGGTCAACCTCCATCTGGATGTTGCATAAATCTCTGCTGTAGGTTCCGTCTCCGCCTGGAAGCATCTTCTGTCCCCATTCTTGCTCGAAGTATATCTGGCTACCTAAAGCATTCTGAGGGCAGGACTTCCGGCAGGGCAAGGGCATATCGCAATCTCTGCAGGGATCAAAGGTAATAGGCCCTGTGGAGGGCAAATCCTCGGTAAGGATCATAGCCCGAAGACGAACCCGGGGTCCGAACTCAGGGGTGATGAGCATATTGTTCTTACCCATTGTGCCGAGTCCGGCAAGAACAGCGGAGTCTTTGAGGAATATCCCCCCCTTCTCGATATGATACACTATATGATATGTTTTTATACCGTAACTTTCTTTCACCCATTCACTCACCTGGTCAATAATTCTTATCAGAATATTGTTTCCGGGAGTTTCTTTTCTGTTTTCCCACCAGTCAAGTTTCGGTTTGTCTTGTGGATGCTCGAAAGCAATAATCAAAGCAGATTTTCCACCTTCCGGCCAGGAAACCTCACCGGGCTTTAAGCCGATATCACTCTCCCTGGATCCTACACTCTCCCCTCGGGGGAGCCCGGGAGCCATAACAAAGGAGGGGGCCTTCTTCAAATCTTCCACTTTAGCGATACCGGTAAGCGAAGCGCCGAAGTCCAGTGTTTTTTGAATTATTGCTTCTGACATCCTGGTTTTATCTGCATTGGACATACTTCATTTCCTTCTATGGTTTGCAAGCAGGAAAATACAATCACGGTTGGTACGAAAAACGTAAAACCCTCTCTCTGTGAGCATAACTGCTTTAACCAAATAGAATAAGATAGATTTACAGCCTCTCTCGAAGAGAGGCTGTAAATCATTTTTCATCTCAGTACAGCCAAAGCTTCCAGAAGTTTCTGCCTCCAGAAGTTTCTGCCATACCTCCAATCAGTAACAGCCCTTTTGCTTACTATTTTTGAGCAGTAAGTTTCTCGGGTGTTACCTGAGTTATTTCGGCTTTATCTTCTTTGAGCCATTTCAAGAGGGAAAATACCGAAATAACCATTATAATCATCAGCGGCAATGCGACGATCAGAGATGAAGTCTGAAGAGCTTTAAGCCCCCCGATATTCATCAGTGCCAGAGCTAAACCTCCAAGAGCAAGGGCCCAGAAAATTCTATTCCAGGGGCGGGGTTCCTGATCCGGCCTTAGGTCCTTTGAAGCGACAGCGGCGATCGTGTAAGCTGAAGAGTCGACCGTTGTGGCAGAATATACAAACCCGAGGATACAGAAGAGGATCAGGATCACAATAGCTATAGGCAGTGCAGTAATTGATCCGACGATTGCGGCAGGAGCGCCAACCTCATTCATCGTCTTAACAACCGGGAAGATGTTGTTTAGCTCCATATGGAGAGCGGAGTTACCGAAGATGCCGAAGAACAAAGCGCATCCGGCAGGTCCTGCGGCACACACTGCAATGATTATTTCTCTGAAAGTTCTACCTTTTGAGATTTTAGTAATGAACAATCCCATATACGGTCCATACGCAACCCACCATGCCCAGTAGAAGATTGTCCACCACTGCGGGAAACTGCTCTTGCCAATGGGATCCATGTAGAAACTCATCTTAATAAAATTGTTGAACATGATTCCCATACTGTTTGTGAACGTCTCGAGGATGAACCTGGTAGGTCCGACGATGAATATCAGCCCGAGAAGAATAAAGGCAACCCAGACATTGAAATCACTCAGACGTTTGATCCCTCTGCGAAGTCCTAACGCAGCGGAGGTGGTGAAAATTCCTGTCCAGATACATACGATAATAATATCTATCGTAAAGGTGTGCTCAATCCTGAACAGCCTGCTGATTGCCTCGGCGAGCATAGGGGTTCCAAGACCGAGAGAAGTGCCAGTACCTCCGATAAGGCCGAAGATAAAGAGCAGATCGATTATCTTTCCTGGAGCGCCTGCTGCTGCCTTATCACCGATAACCCCTGCGCACGCGTTACTGAGTCTCAAGGCCTTATATTTCCGGTTATGAAAAGCATAGCCAATCGGGAGTGCCGGTATGCAGTAGACAACCCAGCCCATAATACCCCAGTGATAGATGCCGTACATCGCGGCCCAATCTGCCGCTTCCGCGCTTTCGGGTGTCAACCCGAATGGAGGGCTTTGAAAGTAGTATACCCACTCAATCGTCGCCCAATACAGCAAAGAGGTGCCAATTCCTGAACAGAAGAACATCGCTATCCAGCTCCTGGTGGAGAATTCAGGTTTGGCATCCGGACCGCCAAGCCTTACCTTGCCGTATTTTCCAAACGCGAGCCATACCAGGACTCCGGCCATAAAAAGCACAAACCAGATGTAGGTGAAACCCAATTGGTTTGTTGTAAAGTTAAAGATTTTACCAAGGGCGCCCTTGGCTGGCTCAGCAAAAAGGGCCATTGTGATAACGACAGCCAGGATCACAAAAAATCCGATCAAAAAAACCGTTTTGTCGACCGGAGCGGTACTTACCTCCCATCTTTTTTTTCTTTCTTCCATCCCTTTTTTACCTCCTTCTTAAATATTTTTATACATAAATTAAAACAACCTTCTCAGTAAAAGACCACCTGCAAAGCAGGTGTCTTTTTCCAAGCCAAAAGGCTTTTAAAGGCATAGCCTTTTAATTAATCTTTTTATAAATATTATAGACCACCTCCAAAGGAGGTTGATTCCTTTTGGCAGTGAATATTACCAGCGGGTATCACCCCAATCCCGGCCCTGGTGAGCGCGTTGGCCGTCTCATTAAGGGCATTGTGTTTATCCAGATAGTTACGCTCCAGCGCCTCCATGAGGCCATTTGCTAATATCTCCTCTTTGGATAGAAAATATTCGAGGATGTCACTGGGATGCTCACGGGCGGAGTCGATCTCCGGGTCGCCGCCTTCGTGCTTGGCTGATATGTTTGGCACATCTTTCGCTACCTCCACCAGTTCCTGGCGGCGGTTATAGGGCTGACGAACGATAGACTTGTAGGTCTCGGTGATATGGTGCTCGAAGCGGACCACATCATTAAAGCCCATGGCCCGGCGAATTTTGTCGCTCGCCAGGATTGTGTCGTTATTTACCGAATTGGAGAAGTTAAAGCCGATTAAACTCGTGGTGCCGTCCTCACGAGAAAACAGCCGGGCGGCCATCAGCGTCCAGAGCACCGCATAAGGATTATCGTTTCCCATAAACACGGAGATTTTGAACTCATTATCGATACCCAGCTTGTGAAGCATATAGGCGAGAAAGAT
>JAUVWI010000099.1 GCA_030604195.1 Spirochaetales bacterium | reverse complement strand
GTAAATAACCCCTGGAACGGCCGCATATCCGACAGCGATTTACTTTTCTTGTTGAATATTTTGGTTTTCTCAACGCCTTCATAATCATCGCTTTTCTAGCCACTTACATCCTCCATATACAATTCCGACTATTGGATCTTTATTTCTTAAAAGGCATTCCCATATCAGCTAACAGGCTTCTTGCCTCACCATCAGTTTTTGCAGTTGTTACAATCGCTATATTCAAACCACTTATCCTTTCGATCTTATCATAATCGATTTCAGAAAAAATAATCTGTTCTGTTATACCAATCGAATAGTTGCCGTGCCCGTCAAAGGCATTCGGATTAGTGCCTCTGAAATCCTTGATCCTGGGAATAGCTACGTTAACCAATCGATCGTAGAATTCATACATATACTGTCCGCGCAGAGTCACCTTTGCCCCGATCTCCATGCCTTCCCGCACCTTAAAACCGGCAATTGACTTTTTGGCCTTTGTTTTAACGGCCTTCTGTCCGGTTATTTGACCAAGCTCCTTAACGCTTGCGTCAAGAAGTTTTTTATTGAGAATGGCATCTCCCAGGCCTACACTGACAATGATCTTTTCTAATCTGGGTACCTGCATTAACGATGAATAGCCATATTCTTCTTTTAAAGCTTTAACCGTTTTTTCCCGGTAATGTTTCTTTAATCTCGCTTCTTTAATCCTGGCAACCATTACAGCTGTTCTCCACATTTCCTGCAAAATCTGATTTTTTGCCCCCCCTCAAGTTTTCTGCCAATCCTGACAGGGCCGCATTTTTTGCACACAATCATTAAATTTGAAATATGTACTGCCGCCTCAATTGAGGTTATTCCGCCTTTCTTATTCTGAGCGCTTGGTCTGATTGCTTTCTTTACCATATTGATACCTTCAACAACAACCCTTCCCTTTTCCTGGTCGATTTGCAGCACTCGGCCGGTTTTCCCCCGTTCTCTTCCTTTGACGACTTTAACCGTATCATTCTTCCGGAGCTTATATTTAACTATTCTCTCTGCCATTTCAGACTCCTATCAGTCAAAGCACCTCTGGTGCTAAAGAAACAATTTTCATATAGTCCTTCTCTCGTAATTCACGCGCAACAGGACCAAAAATGCGCTTTCCCACCGGGTTCCGGCTGGCATCAATCAGAACGCAGGCATTGTCGTCAAAGCGAATATAAGTTCCATCAGGTCGTCGATATTCTTTTTTAGCTCTCACTATAACCGCTCTCTCAACATTGCCCTTCTTGATTGGCGCATTAGGCAACGCGTCTTTTACAGCCACTACAATAACATCACCTATACCGGCAGTCTTTCTTTTTGATCCGCCCAGGACTTTTATGCACTGAGCTCTTTTTGCACCGCTGTTGTCCGCCACATTCAAGTAGCTCATCATTTGAATCATGATTTCCTCCTGGCCCGAAAATAGAGCTATTTTGCCTTTTCAACAATTTCCAAAAGACGCCAATTTTTGTCTTTACTTAAAGGCCGTGATTCAATCACTCGTACAATATCTCCGATTGAACATTCATTACGCTCGTCGTGAGCTTTGATTTTTTTACTCTTGGTAACATATTTCTTATAAAGCGGGTGCAGTTTCCGCCGGGTAATCTTTATTACAACCGTTTTTTGCATTTTATCACTTACCACGCTACCAGTAAGGATTTTTCTGTTACTCTTTTTTTCAGCGCTCTTTTCGTCCACCATTTACTCCTGGCTTTTCCTTATTCTGATATCATACTCATGTATTATGGTATTCAGCCTGGCGATCTTTCTTCTAAGCTCTCTCTTCTGGAGCGGATTATCTATATGACCTACCACCATATCAAAACGAATATCTCTGAACTGTTTGGTCAGTTCATCCCGTTTAGTAATCAATTCTTTATAAGTCAGATCTTTAAATGAATCCTTCATTTCTGTTCGAGATCCCTTCTTACCACAAATTTTGTCTTTATAGGCAGCTTATTACCTGCCAGTTTCATTGCATCTCCGGCCAAATCTTTAGGAATCCCCGCAATTTCAAACATTATTGTTCCCGGCTTGACTACAGCCACCCAGTACTCCGGATTTCCTTTACCCTTGCCCATCCTGGTTTCAGCGGGTTTCTTTGTATAAGGCACATCCGGAAAAATTCGGATCCATACCTTCCCCTCCCGCTTTATATGCCTGGTCATTGCCACCCTGGCAGCCTCGATTTGACGATTAGTGATCCATTTTTTTTCCAGAGATATTAATCCAAAATCTCCAAAGGATATTTTATTATTGCGGGTTGCTTTCCCGGTTATTCTACCCCTCTGCTTTTTTCTATACTTTGTTCTCTTTGGGCTCAACATAGCTTGTTAACTCCTGGTCGCGGTCTTTGTCCGCTGTTTCTTCAGCAGCAGGCCGGCATCTTCTTTCCTATCAGAATCGAGTATTTCTCCGTTATAAACCCACACCTTTACCCCGACACAACCGAAAGTGGTAACTGCTTCGCAAAAAGCATAATCAATATCCGAACGGAAAGTATGCAGAGGCACTCTTCCCTCTTTATACTGCTCGGTACGCGCCATATCGGCGCCGCCCAACCGTCCGGCAATCCTTATTTTGACTCCCTGAATACCGGCCTTCATGGCATCGCTGACCGCTCTTTTGATCGCCCTGCGGAAAGACATTCTAGCTTTCAGTTGCCTGCCAACATTATTGGCAATTAACTGGGCATTCATATCCGGCCGGTTAATTTCCTTTATTTTTAATTGGATCTTCTTACCCACTATCTTTTGGAGCTTATTACCAATTTTTTCAATTGTAGCTCCCTTGGCCCCAATAATTACTCCCGGACGCCCGGTATGAATTATCAGAGTGATCCTCTGTGGGTGCCTGATAATTTCAATGTCAGCAATTTCAGCGCCTTTAGTGTCAGGATCATCTTCCAGCATCTTGCGTAAGCGAAGATCTTCATGCAGGGTATCCGCGTACTCCCTGGGGTCAACATACCATTTTGATTTCCAGGTCTTATTGATGCCCAGCCTTAAACCTATTGGATTTACTTTCTGTCCCACTGTTACTCTCCACTCCCTGCTATTTCATCAATAACTACTGAAATATGGCAGGATCTTTTGATCAAACGGTCGGCTCTTCCCCTGGCACGTGGCGATATTCTCTTCATCCGCGCACCCTCATTAATCTGCAGTTCACGCACATATAGCATCTCTTCATCAAGGTTCTTATTAACGTACAAAGCGTTAGCCGCGGCTGAAGCAATAACCTTCTTAAGCAATCTGGCACCCTTGTGCGGTAAAGCCTCTAATAGGGCCATAGCTTCGCTGTAAGTCTTTTTTCTTACCGTATCAGCTACACGTCTCACCTTACTTGGAGATATATGCAGGTGTTTTGAATGCGCCTGATAACCTTTATTAGCTTCCATATTAATATTACCTTATTTCCTCATCACTGCTTTTTTTTCCGACCTGGAATGTGCCCGAAACATTCTGGTAGGGGAGAACTCCCCTAATTTATGGCCAACCAGATTCTCAGTGATATAAACCGGAATCCAGGTTTTACCATTATAAACAGATATAGTAAAGCCTACCATTTCCGGAAATATAGTTGAGCAGCGGGAATAGGTCTTGATCATCCTCTTCTCACCGCTCTTGTTCATTTCTAAAACCTTCTTATAAAGGCTTTTGGCAATAAATGGACCCTTCTTTACCGATCTCGACACTTATAAGCTCCTATTTCCTTCTTTTTACAATAAACTTACTGGACTGCTTTTTCTTTTTACCGGTTTTATAACCCTTTGTCGGCACACCCCACGGAGAAACAGGATGCCTGCCTCCGGATGATTTTCCTTCACCACCACCATGAGGGTGATCAACCGGGTTCATAGCAACACCGCGTACCTTTGGACGCCGGCCCAGCCATCTGCTTCTTCCGGCCTTGCCTAAAGATACATTCATATGATCCTGATTGCCCAATTCACCAAGTGTGGCATAGCATTTCTTGAATATCTGCCGGACTTCACCCGAAGGAAGCTTAACAGTCACATAATCGCCCTCTTTAGCCATCAAAGTGGCACCGGTACCGGCAGCCCGGACTAATTGCCCGCCTTTACCCAACTGCATCTCTATATTATGAATCGTCATACCCAGGGGTATCTTTTCCAGGGGCAGTGCATTACCAACTTCCAGTGGCGCTTCCGGACCGCTCACTATTGTCGCACCAGGTTTGATTCCCGAAGGAGCGATTATATAGCATTTTTCACCATCAACGTAGTTGATTAACGCTATAAAAGCACTGCGATTCGGGTCATATTCAACAGTTGCAACCCTTCCCGGAATATTCAGCTTATTGCGCTTAAAATCAATAATCCGGTACTTTCTCTTATGCCCGCCGCCTCTTCTACGTACGCTGATTCTACCGGCTGAGTCTCTACCCGCCTTGCCAGGCAGCCCCTTGAGAAGAGATTTTTCTCCACCCCTCGTGGTCAGCTCTTCGAAAGTCAACCCCGTTTTGAATCTCATACCAGCGGTTTTTGGTTTGTATTTCTTAATTCCCATTGACTGCCAGTCCTTTATGCACCTTCAAATATTTTTATGTTCTCTCCAGCAGGAAGAGTAACGATTGCCTTTTTCCAGGATGCTGTATATCCCAGTTTGTACCTCTGTCTCTTGGGTTTCCTCTTTACCATGATGATATTACAACACACGGGATGAACATCGAATAAATCCCTTACAGCCTTCATGATCTGTATCTTATTAGCCCGGGTATCCACTCTAAAAACATAGCGGTGTTTTTCCCTGAGCTCATTAGTTTTTTCAGTAACTACCGGCTCAATTATGATCTTGCTCGCTTTGCTCACATCCATAGAATATGCCCCTTAATTCCTTGCGCCATAAAACTCGTTTAATTTCAAAACTGCGGTTTCCAGTATCAAAAGCCTTTTGCCATAGAAAAGATCATGAGCCCGGAGCCGGTCGTATTTTAGAAATTTTAAATTAGGCAGATTCCTACCCGCTCTCTTAAGCATTGCATCATCCTTATGGATAATGATTACCGTTTTTTCATCAGGAAAGAAGTTCTTAAGCACTTTGACGAGCTCTTTTGTCTTTCCGGACTCAGCCGTAAAATCCTCAATAATACTAATGCGATCTTCTTTATTCTTTAAAGAAAGAATAGATTTAATAGCTAATCTCTTTACTTTCTTAGGAAGCTTGTAACTGTAATCTCTCAATTTTGGACCGAACACAACACCGCCCCCTACCCAGACAGGAGAACTTCGGGTTCCCGATCGGGCCCGGCCGGTTCCTTTCTGCCGCCAGGGTTTGGCGCCGCTGCCACGCACCTCGCTTCTTCCTTTGGTAGAGGCAGTCCCCAGGCGTAAATTAGCCAGTTCATTCTTCAGCGCATGGTATATTGAACCATCACTGATCTCTATATTAAACACCTCATCGGCCAGGTTGATTTCATGTTTTTTACTGCCGTCAACAGCGCAGACCTGTTTATTCATCACATCCCCTACCTCTTCTTGGCTTCTGTAACGAGAACCTGCCCGCCCCTTCTGCCGGGAACGTTTCCCTTGACAAGGAGAATTCCTTTTTCCGTATCAATCCTTAACAGCCTCAAGTTCTGAACAGTTCTCTTTTCACCGCCCATTCTGCCGGCCATTTTGGTGCCTGGAAAAATCCTGGAAGGAGAAGCAGCCATTCCAGTCGAGCCTGCCGCCCGGTGGAATTTAGAGCCATGGGTCTTCCTGCCGCCGTGAAAGCCGTGGCGTTTCATTACCCCCTGGTAACCCTTACCCTTGGAGATACCGGAAACATCTACCCAGGCTATACCGTCAAAGAGCTCAACGCCAATTTTATCACCCACTTTGACCTCGTTGCCAAATCCCTTAAATTCTTTTAATACGGCACTGGGCTCAATTTTTCCGCGGAATTGCCCGGCATAGGGTTTCTTTATTCTTCTCTTCTTACGCTTCCCTGCCCCCAATATCAGGGCGCTGTAGCCGTCTTTCTTTTCAGTTCTTTCACCAATCACCACATTCGGTTCAACATGAATGACTGAAATCGGTATTAAAACACCCTGTTCATTAAATATTTGAGTCATGCCTATATTTTTACCAATTAAACCTAACATCGATTTCCTCACTGCTTGATCTCTACATCTACACCGGCAGGCAATTCCAGCTTCATAAGGGCATCCATAACCTCGGATGTAGGTTCCATAATATCAATCAGCCTCTTATGTGTTCGCATCTCAAATTGTTCGCGCGACTTCTTGTTTACATGAGGTGAGCGGAGAACGGTAAATTTGTTAATTCTTGTAGGTAGAGGAATTGGCCCTGAAACTTTCGAGCCTGCCTTTATGACAGTTTGAACTATAGATTTTGCGCTCTGATCGATCAATTCTATATCGAAACCCCGCAGCCGTACCCGTATCCGATCTTTAGCCATTATTCCTCCTGATAAATATCCCCGCCTTTCAAAAGCGGGGATAGTCAAATGATCCTCTAGTTCTAATTATTCGATAATCTCTGTTACTGCACCGGCTGCTACTGTTCTGCCGCCTTCGCGGATTGCGAAGCGCAGGCCCTTTTCAATTGCAATAGTTGATATCAACTCAATAGAGATCTCAACATTGTCACCAGGCATAACCATTTGCAGATTTTCAGGCAGGGTTACCGTGCCGGTAACATCCGTAGTTCTGAAATAAAACTGCGGGCGGTAGCCGGTAAAGAAGGGTGAATGCCTTCCTCCCTCTTCAGTCTTAAGAGCGTAGACCTGAGCCTTTATTTTCTTATGAGGAGTAATTGTTCCGGGCTTGGCCAGAACCTGTCCCCTCTCAACCTCATTCTTATCTATACCGCGCAGCAGTGTTCCGACATTATCACCAGCCTCTCCCGAGTCAAGGATCTTGTTAAACATCTCAACACCGGTAACAACCGTCTTCTTGGTTTCACGAATACCGATAATCTCCACATTATCACCGGTCCTTACGATTCCCCGATCAATTTTACCGGTTACCACGGTACCGCGGCCGGAGATCGAAAAAACATCTTCAATAGGCATAAGAAATGGTTTTTCAGTATCCCGCTGGGGAATGGGAAAATATTCATCCATGGCCTTGAGCAGTTCAACAACAGTAGCGGTTTTTTCTTCATCCCCAGGATTCTGCATGGCCAAAAGAGCGGAACCTTTAATAATAGGTATTTCATCGCCGGGGAACTCGTAGTAGGTGAGTATTTCCCGGACCTCTTCTTCCACCAGCTCAATAAGCTCCGGATCCATATCTTGCTCAAATATATTTAGATAAACAATAATTGCCGGAACTCCAACCTGGCGAGCAAGCAGGATATGCTCTCTGGTCTGGGGCATGACAGAGTCAGATGCTGCCACCAGCAAAATTGCCCCATCCATCTGGGCTGCACCGGTGATCATGTTCTTGATGTAGTCAGAATGGCCGGGACAGTCGACATGTGCATAATGCCGGTTTTCCGTCTGATACTCTACGTGGCGGGTATTAATGGTAATACCCCTGGCTTTTTCCTCAGGCGCATTATCAATATCTTCATATTTCATGACCTTGTCACCGAATTTGGCGGCACAATGCATTGTAATGGCCGCGGTAAGAGTTGTCTTACCATGGTCTACATGTCCGATTGTTCCCACATTAATATGTGGTTTGGTTCTTTCAAACTTCGCCTTTGCCATACTGTCCTCCTTGGTCTACACTGTGGTTTTAATCATCAATCAAAACCTATACCATAAATTACAATTTTTTAAAAGCCCATAAGAGATACAATTACTTTCCACGGGACTTTCTTATTATTTTTTCCTGAACCCTTTTTGCGGCAGGTTGGTAGCTGTCAAATTCAGTAGTGTGGCTGGCTCTACCCTTTGAAACTGATCGCAACGCGTTCGTGTAACCGAAAATATGCTCCAAAGGTACTAGTGCTTTAACCACCTTACCATCCTGTCTTTCTTCTATTCCTTCAATTTTTCCCAGTCGAGTACTCAAATCGGTGATTATCTTCCCAAGATACTCTTCAGGAGTAAAAACCTCGACCCTCATAATCGGTTCCAGGATGATTGGTTTGGCTTGTTCCAATCCTTTCTTATATGCCATTGAAGCTGCAATTTTAAAGGCCAGCTCATTAGAATCAACCTGATGAGCTGAACCGTCAAGCAAAATCGCCCTGAAATCCACCATTGGATAACCGGCCAACACCCCGTTTCCGGCAGCTTCCTCAATTCCCTTTTTAACGGCAGGAATATACTCTTTCGGAACCCCGCCGCCTGTCATCTTACTCTCGAACAGAAAACCGGTTCCCGGGGGTAATGGTTCAAAGCACATTACTGCGTGGCCGTAAAACCCCCGTCCGCCTGACTGCTTTACAAACCTGCCCTCCGCTTTGGCGGCAGCCGTAATTGTTTCACGGTATGCCACCTCCGGATTACCTACAGCAGCCCGCACCTGATGTTCCCTGAACAGTCTCTCCACCAATATCTCTAAATGGAGTTCCCCCATTCCGGAGATGATCGTCTGCCCGGTTTCCCGCTCATAACGGATTTTAAAAGTCGGATCCTCATCGGCCAGACTTTTTAAAGATTCCATAAGCTTATCACCGGCGGAACTGGATTCAGGTTCAATGGCTATGGAAACAACCGGCTCCGGAAATATCATGGACTCCAGAATAACCGGTTTCTTTGCAGTGCAAAGTGTATCGCCGGTAGTCGTTTTTTTTAAGCCCACAACAGCTACTATATCTCCGGTATGCACCTCTCTGATCTCTTCACGATCATTAGCGTGCATCCTCAGGAATCTTACAATCCTTTCCCGCCGATCAGCAGTTGAATTGTATACCTGGTCGCCGGCTTTAAGCATGCCGGAATAGACCCTGATATAATTAAGCTTACCCACATAGGAGTCACTCACAACCTTAAATGCCAGAGCTGTAAAAGGCTCGCTGTCCGCAGGCAGCTGTTTGCCATAATCACCGGTATTTGGCCGGATTACCGTTAGCGGAGGTATCTCCGCTGGTGACGGCAGATACTCAACAACTGCATCGAGCAGGGGTTGAATTCCCTTATTCTTGAAAGCTGCGCCACAGAGAACAGGATATATGTCCTGCCTGATAACAGCCTCTCTCAAGACTCTCTTGATCCTCTTTACCGGCAGCTCAAAACCGGCAAGATAATCTTCCATTAACAGATCATCAACTTCCGCCAGCTTTTCTAAAAGCTGCCTGCGATAATCATTCGCCTTTTGCAAAAGATCATCGCTGATCAAGCTTTCACGGTATTCGGCCTTCAGACCATCATTATCCCATAGCAGAGCCTTCATCTCCAGAAGATCAATTACTCCCCTGAAACCGGCCTCGCTTCCTATAGGAAGTTGCACCGGTACTGCGTTGGCCCCCAACTGTGAATGCAGTTCCTCAACTACAGCCTCAAAACATGCCCCTCTGCGATCCATCTTATTGATAAAGATCAGCCGGGGAACACTGTAACGGTTGGCCTGCCGCCACACGGTTTCACTCTGCGACTCTACCCCTGATACAGCACAAAAAATGCCGATTGCCCCATCTAACACTCTCAAAGATCGTTCCACCTCGACGGTAAAGTCGACGTGACCAGGTGTGTCAATAATATTCACCTGGTATTCTCTCCAGAAGCAGGAGGTCGAGGCTGCGGTAATAGAAATACCCCGCTCTTTCTCCAACTCCATCCAGTCCATCTTGGCTTCACCGGAATGAACTTCGCCGATTTTGTAAGTCTTACCGGTATAAAATAAGATCCGCTCAGTCGTTGTAGTCTTTCCCGCATCTATATGGGCCATAAGGCCGATATTTCGGATCTTATCTACAGGGAATGGCTCTCCCACTCCATTATTTTCTTACCATCGATAATGGGCGAAAGCCTTATTGGCCTCGGCCATCCGGTGGGTATCTTCCTTTTTCTTAAAAGCAGAACCTGTGGAGTTAAAGGCATCCATAAGCTCACCACTCAATTTTTCACTCATGGTTTTACCGCTTCGCTGCCGTGCATACTGTATGATCCATCTCATACCCAATGCATCCCTCCTGCTGTCACGCACCTCAACAGGAACCTGGTAGGTCGAACCGCCGACCCTTCGTGACTTTACTTCGACAACCGGTTTAACATTTTCCAGCGCCTTATTAAAAACCTCCAGAGGCTCCTTATTTAATTTTTCTTTTATTATATCGAAGGCATCGTAGAGAATACGATAAGCTATCGATTTCTTGCCCTGCATCATCATTCGGGCAATAAACCTGGTTACTACTTTGCTGCCATACTTCGGATCCGGCATTACCGGGCGCTTTGGAGCCACCCTTCTTCTTGGCATTCTCTACTCCTCTTCCTTCAACAACATTAAATCTATGCTTTTGGCTTCTTAGTGCCGTATTTTGATCTTGCTTTGCGCCGATCTTCCACACCAAGGGTATCCTTGGCCCCTCTGATAATATGGTAGCGCACACCCGGAAGATCCTTAACCCTGCCACCGCGGATAAGAACCACGGAGTGTTCCTGAAGATTATGTCCTATTCCCGGGATATAGGCTGTAACTTCAATACCATTTGTCAGTCTTACCCTGGCAACCTTACGCAGCGCCGAATTAGGCTTTTTCGGGGTTACGGTCATAACCCTGGTACACACCCCTCGTTTCTGGGGACAGGCCTGAAGCGCCGGCGCCTTATTCTTTTTCTTTATCTCTTTTCTGCCTTTACGAATAAGCTGGTTTATTGTCGGCATATCAGGTAACTTTCCCCCTCATATCTAAATTCATTAAAGTGCCTCGCAAATCTAACAACAGGTCAATAAAAAGTCAACCCCTTTCCATACTTCTCCCCGGAAATTGGTTTAACAAGTTTTATTTAACTATACCCTTCACTTTTACCACGGAAATTATCGTCCGCAGATCAGAATTAGCTTCTGCACCCCTCCCCGCAGGCTAATATACAATTAGCAGCCCGGTTTTTCAATACTTATTTAAGAAATTATGCAGCCTGTGATATGGGTAGTACTTTTTGGTCTCTCCAGTCATCAACCAGTAGCGTTGCATTGATCAACTTTGAATAGTCCTGCCATTTTTTATCATATTTCTTCACATAGCAGGGTGATTCGCTTTAGCCGAAATTATTCTTACGGTTTATGATTTCTTCAATAATCGATTAAACCTTGTGATTCTTATTATTCACTTTTCCTACCTCCATAACCTTGCCATCTATAAACCTGGGAAACAGAATGTTCCCAGTTCATACTCTCACCATAAAGCTCCTATCTCTCTACAACTCTCAAATACACAAAATCAAACCACCGTCTCAACAGTTCCTCTTCTTCCTGATCGAGGTCAGCACCGGGATATGGCAATTCAAAGTAGAGGTGGTTATTGGTCTCAGTACTGACGCATAAATTATAAATCCACACACAATAGATACTTACAAACAAATAGATTTTTTTTCGTCTTTTAAATGAGTAGACGCACCACAGCCCGTTTGATATGATAAAATTGGTGTAAATTG
>JAUVWI010000095.1 GCA_030604195.1 Spirochaetales bacterium | reverse complement strand
CCCATGGCATCCGGGCGGCAGCTCCATCAGGGTAACACATACCTCATGCTTTAAACCGGCATCCACAATACATTGCCCCGAGTAAATCAGATTGTTTACATCATTCAGGGCATCAAAATTCCTTATTGTCGATATGCCATGTTTTTTAAAGAGCTGAGCATGAAGATTTATAATGTCTCTTGACTGTGAATCCAGGCCAACCACATTTATTCCCCTGGCCAGGGTCTGCAGGTTAATATCAGGGCCCACCTGATCCCGGAAGGCATCCATCATGGCAAATGCATCTTCATTGCAGTACAGGTACAGGGATTGGAAACGGGCGCCGCCGCCTGCTTCAAAATGGGTAAGTCCGGCTTCCACCGCCGCCTCTACAGCCGGAAGAAAATCCCTGGTGAATACCCGCGCACCGTATGCCGACTGGAAGCCGTCACGGAACGCGGTAATCATAAATTTAACTTGTTTTTTCATCGATTGATTTCACCTTTCGTTATAGAAGTGTTTTTCTATTCGTAAAAGCTCCCTTTCTGTCTGCTCATCCAGCACCGGCTCTAAGGGAGCGGAAAGGATATCCTCCACCACGGCCTCTGCCCTGGCTACCAGACTGTCTCTCTCGCCCGCAATGGCTCTCTGCTCCCGTACCAGCAGCTCAGGCTCATAAATGGAACCTCTGAAGTGTGTAAAAGTGTGCTCCGTATCGAGGAAGGATCCGCTTATACCCACCTTTCGGACCTCTTCCACGGCTAAGCTCTCCTCATCCACGGAAAAGCCTTTAAGATAGCGCCTTACAAAACCAATAATTTCATTATCTATTACCGCCTGTACGGGTGAAATGGTCTTTTCCGATTCCACCTGTCCAACACCCCAGATCGTGCTCACCCTGGCCTGAGCATGGGTAAAGGCTGCCAGCATTTTCTCTAATGAATTCTGTGCATCATAATGAAGGGAATCGGTGCACATCCACGATACAGAGGGAAGACCATAGCGCCTGGCAAGCTGTGCGCCGGTCACGGCCATTAGTGAATTTTCCGGCCCTCCGGTTACGGCAAAGCCCTTTCGCATATCCATGACATGAGCAAAACCCAGGTTGAAAAGACAGGGCCTTCCCGGCTCAAGAAGCTGATTTATCACAATACCACCCAGGATCTCTGCAGTACCCACAGCCGCATTCCCGGCCAGGGTTACCGGGGCAGAAGCCCCGGCCATTGGTTCACCATTTACCGTACAGGGAATCCCGTATCCCGATGTGGCTTTATAAACTCCCAGGGCCAGCTTAGTCCAGCGCAATGGCCCATGGGCTGTAAAGCCTATACTGAAGAGGGGATGCTCTTTAAGACTGCGGCCGCCGGCCAGAACCTTTGCCATTTCAATCATGGCCTCTCCTCCCCTGGGCGTAAATGAGAGGGCCCTGATATGCTTTTGCGTGTTCTGGGCCATGATCCTGAATCCTACAAAATCCCGGTATTGGGGAGCTGTATCCTCAGTACTGATCCCTACTACAGTATCCACATTCTTGAGCTTATCTATGACGCGGCTGAAGTCTGCAAGATCCTGCCTATGGGCTAATCTAAGCCCCTTCCTGTCCAGGTAGAAGAGAGCCGCTCCTGTCCAAAAACGTGATGCTGAATCGGATGTTACCTGCTGTTCTATTCCGGACCTGCTTGAAAAGGTAATTTTTTCCGGAGCCATGGCCGTATATTCATCAACCATCTTCCCGGGGATCTTCACAACCAGGTTCTGAGCTCCTGCCTGAGCGCCATTTTTAAGCAGCAGGCTGAGTATCTCTTCATCCTCAACCATTATTCCCGGATCCTCAAGCAGAGCTCTGGCCGCCTGATCAATGGCTGCAATTTGATTCTCACTCAACATTCTTATTCCTCAATTCCCAGATAAGCCTTCTTAACAATCGGATCACCGGCAATATCCTTGCCCCTTCCTTCAGAAACTATCCTGCCGGTTTCCAGCACGTAGGCATAATCCGCTATGGAAAGCGCCTTCTGGGCATTCTGTTCCACTAAGAGAATCGTATGGCCAATACGGTTCAAATCTTCGATCATTTTAAATATCTCAAGCACAAGCATGGGCGCCAGACCTAATGAGGGCTCATCCAGTACCAGAACACGTGGATCTGACATCAGGGCCCTGCCCAGTGACAACATCTGCTGTTCTCCTCCGGACAGGGTTCCTCCGGGCTGATTCCTTCTTTCCTTCAGGATGGGGAACAGATCAAAAACCTTATCCATATTTTCTTTAATCTTTTCCTTATCCTTGACAATGTAGGCGCCCAGAATCAGATTCTCCTGAACCGTTATGGTGGGAAAAATCATCCTTCCCTCAGGAACCTGGACTATGCCCCTCTTTACAATATCCTGCGGTGGAATTAATAAGCTCTCACCATTCTCAGTTATTATGCCTGAATGAATCTTAACCATGCCGCTGATCGCGTTTATAGTGGTGGATTTTCCTGCACCATTTGCGCCCACAATGCTGACAATCTTGCCATCAGGCACGGTCAGGGATATACTATCCAAGGCCACGATGCCGCCATAGTGCACACTTAAGCCTTTGATTTCAATCATATCCGGCTACCCCTCATCCCCTAAATAAGCCTGTAATACCAGCTCATTCTTTTTAATATCTTCCGGCTTGCCCTCAGCGATCTTCTTGCCAAAATCAAGCACATGGATCAGGGAGCACATTTTCATAATAAGTTCCATATGGTGCTCGACAATTATAATTGATAGATTATGATCCTGCTGGAGCTTATTTATCATCTCCATGAGGGAAACCACTTCCCTGGGATTAAGACCCGCAGCCGGCTCATCCAGAAGTAAGAGTTTCGGTTCCGCTATCAGGGTACGTGCCAGTTCCAGCCTGCGCTGAATCCCATAGGGCAGATTATTCGGTTTTTGATCTGTATATTGAGTAAGGCCAAGGTATTCCAGAAAGTGCCTGGCCTTCTCATCAATCTCTCTTTCTTCCCTTATTACACGCGGGAGCCTTATCATCTCTTCCCACAGGGAATATCGTACTTTCCAGCCGTAGGCGACCTTCATATTGTCCAGAACATTGAGGTTCTTGAATAGCCGGATATTCTGAAATGTGCGGGAGATACCCACCTCGGTCCTTTTGTGAGCAGGACTTTCAGTTATATCCTTGTTCATAAAAAAAATTCTGCCGTTGTCCATGGAATACACACCGGTTATCAGGTTAAAGACCGTGGTCTTTCCCGCACCATTGGGCCCTATGATTCCTGTAATTTCATTCTCATGCTGAATCATGGAAAAATCAACCACGGCTGCCACACCGCCGAAATACTTGCTTATGCTATCTATCTTAAGAATGCTCATAGCCGCTCCCGTTTAACTTTAGCTATCAACTTTTTTGGGAGCAGCTCCAGCCCCTGGAATAGCCCTCCGGGACGGAATATAACAACAAGAATCACTACCAGGGCAAGGAGCACATCCCTCCAGACATCGATAAAGCGGAAGAACTCCCCGAAAGAGTAATAGATGGCGGAAGCAACAATCACTCCGGCAATACTATTCAAGCCGCCGACAAAGGTGATAATAATGAGCCTTCCGGACTCCAGCCAGTTGAACAGATTGGGCTCTATAAAAAGAATGTTGAAGGCATAAAGCGCACCGCCGTACGCGGTAATAGCTGAACTAATAATAAACACCTTCATCTTCTGGGCATAGACATTGATCCCCATCATGGAGGCGGCCAGTTCGTCATCACGCACAGCTACGCAGTTTCTGCCGAATCGTGAGCGCTTCAGGCTGTAGAGAATGAAAGTGATGAGAATTATGGAGATCAGGATCAGCGGCAGTCCTACCATCTTGGGCATTCCTGCCATGCCGAGCGCACCCCCGGTCAACTGGGACAGATAGAGCAGGGCCGCCCTTACCATCTCTCCGAGACCGAAGGTAATGAGGAGAAAATAATCCCTTCGCAGGCGCAAGGTTGGTATTCCTATAAGAAAACCTAAAAAAGCCCCCATAACAACAGCCATAATTAAAGCTACAGGAAAGGGAAGGTTAAATTTCATAAATGCAATAGCTGCCGTATACGCGCCGATAGAAACAAATCCCCCCTGACCCAGGGAGAATAGACCGGTCAGGCCGGTCATTAAATATACGCCCAGAACCAGGATTGTATATAGACTTGTAATCTCGAGTACCTTAAGATAAAACATTCACACCTCTTAATCGCTTCTCCTGTTTTATGCTTTTACAATATATGTCTTTCCCGAAATTCCCTGCGGACGAATAAGCAGCAGCAGGATAATGGTTGCATAGACCACAATCGGTGTCAGGGAGGCCCCTATTTCCGCTATGAGGAGACTCTCGGCTACGCCTAAAATAAGCCCTGCTATTACGCCGCCGCCGAGGCTGCCCATACCGCCGATAATGGCTGCAATAATGCCCTTTATTATCATGCTGCCGATAAAGGGATCCACCGTAAAGGCCATGCCCAAAAGGTATCCGGTAACGCCTCCGAGAACGCCGGCAAAGAAAAAGGCCATTGATATAACAAAGTCAATATTAATACCCATCAAGCTGGGAGTGCGGATATCAGAAGAGGCTGCCCGAAGGGCAATCCCAATTTTTGTTTTCTTTATTATGTAGCCCAGGACTAGAAGCACAAATGCTGAAATGGAAAGCATTAAAAGATAGATCTTTGAAATGGTAAACTCACCGATGTGAATTGCGGTCTCTTTGATGAACTCCGGATAGGGGTAGTAATTATCACCCCACATCACGGCAAAGAACTGCTGGACCAGCATGGCAGCGGTAATGGAATTTACTAAGAACAGGGTGAGCGGCGCGCCTTTCAGCCGTATCGGCCTAAAAATCAGTTTCTCTATAAGCACACCGATAAATCCGCCGAAAATCGCTGTTAGAATAAAAGTGATGACAAAGTTCGGGAATACGTACTGTGACATGAAGTAACCGAAATAGGCGCTGATGGTCACAACACCGCCGTGAGAAAAATTGGAAAACTTAAGAACATTGAATATTAACCCGAATCCCACGGCCATAAGAGCATATACTCCACCCAAAGATATTCCATTCAATAGCTGTTGGAGGATGAGGCTAAAATTCATCAAATAACTCCCGGTATGGATGCGGGACAGGATATGCTACTTTGGTTTGGGGCCCAAAGTGCGATTCCTGCCCCGCTTTAATATTACTTTTTCTACAGCTCGGCTTATGGTTCTTTTGGATAATATTTAAGTACTGCAGTTTTAATTTTCGCCCCTTCGAAATAGAGAATGGACATCTTCAAGCCTACGGGCCTATGGGTTTTGGGATCGATATTGATGGTACCGATGGTTCCTTCAAACTTTCTGGTGGCCTCCATGGCATCCTTTACTTTTTCCGGGTCCGTGGATTGTGCCTTATCTATGGCCTGCAGAATGAATCCCACATCATCCCAGCCGGAGAAGGAGTGGAGCCTTGGCTCCTGGCCGTATTCAGCTTCGTACTTCTTAAAATACCACTGCAATGAGGGATCATCATAGGAAATATTAAGCGGGAAATAGCCGCCGTCTGCAGCCGTACCGGCTACATCATCCATGGGCTTATACCAGGAGTTATTGCCCAGGAATGTTGTCTCAAGGCCGAGCTCCCTGGCCTGTTTAACAGCATTGGCATTCTGAGTGACATAGTTGCAGATAAAGAGTCCATCGGGCTTAAGGTCCTTAATCTTGGTTAGCTGGGCTTTGTAGTCCATATCTCCTGCCTGAAACTCTAAGCCTCCCAGCATTGTTTTGCCCCGTTTTTTCACATAGTATTCAAAGCCCTTTGCCAGGTAAAGAGCATAGGCATTGGCTGGTGAATAAAGCATGGCAAAGGTATTGAGACCCAGCTCATCAATGGCGTAGCCTGCAATTACGGCAGCCTGCTGAAATGCCGAGGGCTGGAGCAGGAAGAAATATGGGTTTGCCGGGCCTGGATTATCAGGATCCTCAGGATCGAATTTCGGTGTGGTTACTCTTTCATCCATGGCTCGGGCCACCACCGGGACTTTAAACTGTTCGGCCACAGGAGAAACGGCTAATCCCGTATTTGAGATTAATGATCCGTATACAGCGGCCACCTTGTCCTGCTGAGCCAGCCGGGTATAGGCCTTGATTGCTTCTGTGGGGCTGAGCTTACAGTCGTAAATAATCAACTCCACCTTTCTTCCCATAATACCGCCTTTTTCATTTACCTCCTTAATCCGGAGCCGGGCGCCCTTCTCTGAATCAGTTCCCCACTGTGCTGTTCCGGCACTCAAATCAGCATACATGCCGATTTTTATAGGACCAGCCTCCTCCTGCTGAGGAGCGGCAAATAGAGCGCTTGACCATCCGAAGATCAGCGCCAGAGAAAAAAACATCAAAAAGATACTCTTACGCATTTAATAGCCTCCTTTGAAATAATATTAAATCAGCCCTTTTCGGGCCCACTCAGAGCATACAGCATTTCAGCCCTGCCACGCAACATATTTTTACCCTTATACATTCGTATCAGCCTGCGCACACAGGTAAAACCCTTTCGTTCAAAAAGCCTGGCTGCAGCCTGGTAATTCAGAGGGGAAAAGATGCAGATATCTGCCTCTCTATTCTCCATGCCGATTCGCTCGATCGTCGCCTCGAGAAGAGCATTAGCTTCTCTCGGGCTTGATGCAACAAAAGGGCCTATCTGATAGGAGTGATGGCCCGGCTTGAACAGGATATAGCCGCTTATCTCTTTTTCACCGGCGACAAAACCCCTTTCCGGGTAATCCAGGAGGAGCCTCTCTATCATAGTGGCCCTGCTTACACCGAAGGCCTCAGTATCAATAGAAATAATACCGTCAAAATCCTTTACGCTAACCTGCTTCAGCTTCAGGCCGGGCGTATGAGGCCGGGCATAATTTAAGCCGCCGATTCTCCCCTTAAACATCCCTAGTTCACCCTCATCAAGGAATCCGAAACCCCTATAAAGCGGGTAGGCCTCCCGGGTCCCGTCAAGCTTGATAAGTGTTATTCCCCTATCCTTACAGTATTCAAGGCTTTTTTCCATTAAGGCCCTGCCTATTCCCCTTCTCTTATACTCCTCTTTTACAATAACCATGGCCAGCCAGGCAATATGATCCCGGATAAAAAGGAAACAGGTGGCAGCCAGATGGTTATCTATGACCACCTTAAAGCACCCCCCCCCTGCCAGATAGATAAACCTCTTCCAGTCTGCAACAGTCTGGTTCCATCCAAGGGCATTTTTAAGCTCCATTGCTTCAGGGATATCATAATCTGTGAAAGGAAGAATTTTATAATTCACCTGTTGTGCGCAGAATCTCCTCTCAAGGAAGCGAGCCTCACTTTGCCTTATAAACATGATACACTTTCTGCGTGTTTGATACCAGATTCGGCGGATTTAACTTAGAAAAAGCGCGTGAATTTCTTCGTAACAAAAAAAGCACAAAGAGGCTTTAATAGAGCGCCGTTTTCAGAAAGCATGGAATGACTTTGAGCGGATTACGGAAATGATCTGGCAAACCTATAAACCCAGGGCCATCTACCAATGGGGATCATTGCTAAACCGGGATAGTTTCTCTGATATTTTTGATATCGATATTGGGCTTACCGGAGATATACCTGCCGAAGCATTTTTCGAAATGTACGGCAAAGCAATGGAAATGACTAACCTTCCACCGGATATTATCGAACTGGATAAAATAGATCCTCTACACGCTCAGAGTATTCATAAAAGAGGCAGGGTGGTTTATGGCAGGGAATAGAGAGCATGAAGTTCGTTGAATTGGAAAGAGCGGTAAAGCGGGATCTCAATTGTTTCCATGATTTCCTGAAAGCACTGAAACTATCATAATACTTCCCGGATCATGGTTCGGCAAAGACACTCCAGGGAATAAGAGTAGATCGCGGTTGCATATTGATTTTAAATTATGGCTATGTTGTTATGTATATGTAACCATGCAAAGGAGTATGCAATATTTTTCTATCTGATAGAGTAACAATACTGCGGCCAGTTAGAGAGGATGAACTCAAGGCAATTGATCTATTTGAGAAATATTCAAACCTTGGAGTAAGCTACACGGATTGTATATCCTTTGTGCTCATGTCCAATAATCGAATCAAGCGGGTATTCTCTTTTGATACGCACTTTGAGCTTGCTGGTTTCAAAATCATTCCTCAAACGAAATAATAAAACTCGTGCAATATGCGCACCCGCAAAGCCAGCACGCCGGAGTTATCCCTCTGAATGCCGTAGCGCAGGTAGCCACCGTCCATATTGACGTACCAGGCGTTAGTGGTATCCAGCGCCTAACCTGGAATGATGGACAAAAACTCCGTCAAGATTTTTAAACTACTAACGTGTTTCACCTGGCTACAGCTTTCAACATGACAGAAGCAACCTTTAACTGTTTTTCAGAATATACTCAATCTCTGCAACCACGCTGTCGTCAAGGGGCTCTGGTTTATGGCTTTCTATAATGGATACTGTCTTTTCCCGCAAATGCTCACCCGTCCGCTTGCTGCCTTTTTTAGCCCACTGCTCACCATCCAGCCGGCTGAATAGATTGGGCCGCCACATCCGGCGATAATTCTTCAAGGTATGTTCGGACATCAGGAAGTCATGGCCTGGCCCGACCTCATGGATGACATCAAGAGCCAAGGACTCTTTGTCCATAGTGATACCCGCCATAAAGTGACGCAGCATCGAAATAATCTCGTCGCAAAGGACAATCATTTCTGGAGACATGGTCTTGCCACTCTCCGCATAGCCAATATCATGCGTCAGATTGTTGCCTGCCAGCAGCGCTGCCATGATGGAGAAGGTGGCTTCTGTTGCTGCCTGCTCGTCGATAACACAGCTATTAACGTCCCCGGCATATCCCCAGGTGGGCAGCCTGTAGAAACGCCCCATCTCTGCTACAGCCACTCGAGCCAGTACGAATTCAGGCGATGTATAGACGCATATGCTGGTCATCATATCCAACTGGTGCATTCCACTACCATAAACCCAGGGTGCACCGGGGCGCTTTAGCTGGTGCATAACAAGACCAGAGAGAATCTCAGCATTGGCCATAGCAATGGCGCCTGCCAGGCTCACCGTCGCAGTCCCCCCCTGCACAGGGGCGGGAGAATAAACTATGGGCAGATTCTGTTCAGCCATGTAGAGCAGCTTGCCAACGGCCGTCTCGGAGTGGCACAAGGGTGATGAGGGTTCGCTATAAAGAAGCAGCGAGGGATTGATCCGTAGTTTCTCTATGCCGCCGGCGACCGCTGTTGCCATTGCAATGATTGCCTCACAGTCGGCTCGGTCGTCACAAACGAATACTATCGGTTTGCTGGTGTGCTGCAACATCAGAGCAAATTGCTTGCGATAAGGACTATCTCCAATAACACCCATCGACATGCAGAACTGAATCTCCGGCAGCATATCCGCCACGTGAATGCAGTCGATCACGTCCTCGACCGTAAATTTGCGGCGCTCTCCGTTTCTGGGGTCCAGATAAGTAAGACAATCTGACCCCGTGCCAAAAGAGACTTCACTTCCCTCCAGCGAAGCAATCACTTCGTTGCTACCCCGTTTGCACAGAGGAATACGCGAAGGGGGTTGTTGCAGCGCCCACTCAACCAAACCGGGCTGGAAACGGACAAGGTTGTCTTTGATCGTTACAGCGTTGGTCTTGCTTAATAGTTTGAGTGCCTCATCGTGATAAATGCGCACCCCGGTGCGCCGCAGAATTTCCAACGATGCCGTGTGAATTGCCTCACAATGTTCACGGCTGAACATGGAAAAGTGAGGAGCAGCTATAGTGTTACAAAAACCCATGCAATCGCCTCCTAAATATCTTTTTTCTCACTGTCAGCCATATGTTCCCACTTATGCTATCCTACCCCTTGTACCCTGGCTTAAGGCACATTACCTGGTTGCTATCGGCAAACTTCACCAGGCTATACTTTTAAAATCCTATATTGATATTGACGCGTTTTGAACGCTTCACTAAATAACAGTTATTCTGTCATTTAGTTTTTAGCTTTTATATCATTTATTTTTTCTTGTCAACAAAGCAAGTGGACTTTATTAAAAAAAGTTTCAACTCCCATTAAAAGATTAAAAGATTGAAAAATATATTGACCGAATAAAGCGGTTATGTTATAAAGTTATTATGATGACTGGATGATAATATAATATAATATGAAATAACTTATTTACCGCAGGTATTTTGTTTTGTATCGTTGCGCTGTATGAAAGGATTTTCTAAATGATAGAGAAAAAAATGTTGTTTACGCCGGGCCCCGTTATGACTGACCAAAGAGTTAAGGTTGCTGCGCTTCTATCGGATATCTGTCACAGAAGAGCTGTTTTTGAGAAGCTGTACAGCGAAATAAGAAATAATCTACTTAAACTCTTTCACGGGCCAAAAGATGAATATTCTACTGTTGTAATAACCGGCTCCGGCACGGCGTCAAATGAAACAGTATTATCCTCTGTGGTAGATAGCAACAAAAAAGTTTTATTGATCTCGAATGGAGAATTTGGAAATAGGTTAAAAGATATAATTTGCTGTTATGGTTCAGGTTTAAACTTAGTGGAATATAAGTGGGCTGAATATCCTGATTTGAGCAGGATAGAAAATGAGCTTAAAAACGATAAAGATATAAGTTTAATATCAATGGTTTATCATGAAACAAGCACAGGAATGATAAATCCGGTTCACCAGGTCGGGAAACTGGCACGAGACTATAATAAAATGTATCATATTGATTCTATTAGTGCAATTGGTGGCGAAGATGTGGATGTAAAGAGAGATAATATAGATTTTTGTACTGGAGTGGCTAATAAAGCTGTTGGCGGACAGACAGGTGTATCCTTTATATGTGTCAGAAGAGCAACTCTCAAACAGATTCAAAACGTGCCCAAGCGTAATATATATCTCAATCTACAAAATCATATCAAAGCAGCTGAGGAACATAACCAAACACCGAACACCCCTTCCGTAGTTATGTTTTTAACATTAAATGAGGCCCTGAAAGTTTATTTTGAAGAGGGTCAGGAAAAGGTAATTAGAAGATACCGGGAGAATGCTGCAATCATAAGGAAGGGTTTCCGGGAACTAAATCTGGATTTATTATTAAGTGATCAGAGTTTAATGTCTAACACGGTTACCTCTGCATTTTTACCCCCAGGAATTGATATTAATGATTTTATTGATAAAGTCGAGAATGCGGGTTATGTATTATATCCGGGGAAAGGACCCCTTTTGAAGAGGAATCTTTTTCAGGTTGCAAACATGGGACAGATTCTTCCTGAGGATTGTAAGATATTTATCAGAGTCCTGGAAGGAGTTTTTACCGGGAAACTACGTAGAAATCTTCGCTGCCATTAGCTGAAAAACATAATAGGAAAGAAAGGAAACGAAACATGTTTGAAAGAAGAAAGTTTCTGAGCGCCGCTGTTTCGGCTGCGGCCATGGCTGCAGCGGCTCCTGAATTTACCCTGGCTAAAGCCATCTTTAAGGATGATTTTTTCCATCTGGACGCTCTGGCGCAGGCCAAACTGGTCAAGACTAAAAAAGTCAGCTCCATGGAACTGGTTGATGCAGCAATAAAGCGGATTGAACTCCTCGATCCAATATTAAATTCCATAATCCATCGTGATTTTGACATGGCCCGTAAGAAAGCGATCACATCATCGGGCAACGGAGTGTTCCAGGGAGTACCTTATCTGTGCAAAAACCTGATACCCTGTAAGGGCTTGCCCGAAACCCATTCTAGCCAGTTTTGCGCCAAAGTCATGGCCGAGGAACAAAGTCCTTTTGTCGATGCGGTAAATGATACCGGGGCGGTGTTGCTAGGCTTGACCAATTCCCCCGAATTCGGCTTGCTGCCGACCACAGAGCCCACTTTGTTCGGTCCAACCAATAATCCGTGGGACCTGAGCCGCAGTCCGGCCGGGTCTAGTGGCGGTTCGGCTGCGGCTGTGGCTGCCGGGCTTGTACCAATTGCTACGGCCAGCGATGGTGGTGGCTCAATCCGCCTGCCCGCATCCAATTGCGCTCTGGTTGGCCTGAAATACAGCCGTACACGGGAGCGGGGCAGCGATGCGGATTTTCTGGTCAACAAGGGCTGTCTGAGCCGGAGCATACGCGATACTGCGGCGTTTCTGGCCTCTGTTGAAATGCTGGAGCCGGTTGACATGCAAAAAGTCGGCTTTGTCACCGGGACATCCAAAAAACCTCTAAAAATAGCTTTCTCCACTGAGGGCTATACCGGGGAAGCTCCTTCCCCGGATGTGGCAAAAGCTTTGCACAACACGATCAGGCTACTTCAGGAGCTCGGCCATGAGGTTATAGAGGATAAGCCGGAAATCAGTGGCGAAGAACTCGCATGTCATTTTCTTACCCTCTTTTCGGCGCTACCGGCATTCTGGGTGGATATGGCGCGGGAAAAACTGGGCCGGGAGCCGGATGAGCATATTTTTGAGCCCTGGACCCTGGGACTGGCTAAATTACACAGGGAAAAACGCCATTATAGCGCAGTGGGAGATGCCTATGAATATTTTCGTGAACTTCAGCAGATTACACGCAGGTTTCTTAAAAAATATGAAGTATATCTGACCCCGGTCGTGGCGCAGCCCCCGATAAAAACCGGTGAACAGGCTCCCACGGTGGATTTTGAGCTTTTGCAGAAAAGAGTGTTTTCTCTGGTAACCTACACGCCTCTGGCAAATATCACGGGCCTGCCCGCTATGTCCCTGCCCGTCAACTGGAGCGATGATAACCTGCCGGTGGGAAGTATGTTCATGGCTGGTTTTGGTAAGGAGGCCATGCTGCTTTCCTTAGGATATGAGCTTGAAGAAGCAAGACCATGGAAAAATCGTTGGCCTTCCATTGTGTCAAATTAAATTTGCCTGATTATGCTCACCCTCACCGGTGGGATTTTGGTCGCTCAGTCACGCCTTCCGGTCCAACCATTATATGTACCAGGGTTCGTTCATCGTTGACCATACGCCAGGATAACATCTTCCGGGCATATTTCAGGATAAGCTCCGTGTATGCCTGATTCCCAACCAAATTATGCAACTCATCAGGATCGTTCTTAAGATCAAAAAACAAAGAAGGAAGATCAGCAAAATGGACATACTTGTATTGTTCATCCCGGATCACGTTAAATGAACATGCTTCAAAGTCGATACCCAGCTCTTTATAGGGTGGAGGAGAATATCCCCAGGATTCCTTCATATACCGGAAATCGACTTCCCAGTGAACCTCGGTTCGCCATTTCTCCGGTGTTTTGCCCAGAATAAAAGGAACAAGGGAACGACCGTCACACTGCATGGGAATGTCAGCGCCAAAAAT
>JAUVWI010000040.1 GCA_030604195.1 Spirochaetales bacterium | reverse complement strand
TTCCGGCAGTTGAGCATACCTATTGGCGCTGTGTTGGGTATTGCTTTGCTCAAAGAACAGAGCTATCTGCCTAAAGTCATTGGTGTGGTAACTATATTTATGGGATTGGTTTTCGCAGGAATGGGTTGACATTGATTTGACTTATCTTAGAGTTTCTGTTAAAAATGCAGACAATCAAACATAAAAGATTATAGGAGAAGAAAATGCAGACAATTCTGAAAAGCGCGACTGCCGAAGTCAGGATAGATACTGATGGTCCCGTTATTATGATCGGTGAGAAGATCAACCCGACCGGGCGTAAGAAGCTGGCCCAGGCTCTAAAAGATCGCGACTTCGATTATGTTCGCAAATTGGCACTCCAGCAAGTGGAAGCTGGCGCCCATGTGCTGGACATCAATGTCGGTGTTCCTGGTATGGACGAGGCTATCCTGCTTCCCGAGGTTGTGAAGCTGGTGGCCTCCCATGTTGAGGTGCCCCTCTGTCTGGATTCGGGCAATCCGAAGGCGCTCGAGGCCGGTCTGGCCGTAGCTCCCGGCAAGCCGCTGGTTAACTCGGTGAATGGAGAGGAAACCAGCCTTGCAGCCGTGCTGCCCATTGTCAAGGACCGGGGCGCAGCAGTGGTCGGCCTGACCATGGATGATAATGGTATTCCGAACGATCCGGAAAAACGGTTGGCCATTGCCGGGAAAATCCTGGAGCGGGCCGCTAAAATTGGTATTCCCCCGGAAGATGTAGTGATAGACACTCTGGTGCTCACGGTCGGTGCGGACCAGAATGCCGGTGCCGTTACTTTAAAAACGATCGAGCTGGTGCGCCGGGAATTCGGGGTCAATATTAATCTTGGAGCGAGCAATGTCTCATTCGGCCTGCCGGACCGCCACACCATCAACCAGGCTTTTTTAGCGCTTGCTTTTGCCAAAGGCGCAAGCTGTGTAATAACCGATGCGGTAAAGCTGGCCGGTACAATACTGGCCTGCGATATGCTTCTTGCCCGTGATCCCTACGGCAAGAGGTACATTCTCCACACCCGAAAACATCCGAAAGAGTAGAAGTTGCACGGGAGTATCATGGCTGATCCAGCGAAGAAAAAGGCAATATTTATCGATATGGAGCCGGTTGGGCGGCGTGTTCAGGTAGAGGCCGGTTCAACTCTATTGGCCGCCGCCCAGAAAGCAGGAGTGGAGCTGATCGCGATCTGCGGAGGCGCAGGCACATGCAATAGCTGCCTGGTACGGCTGGTTTCAGGTGAGCTTTCACCGCCTACACTTGTCGAAACCGAAGCGCTTGACCGGGAAGAGATCGAGGCCGGTTACCGGCTGGCCTGCCAGGCTGTTCCCCTGGGCAGCACCAGGATCTATATACCTCCGGATTCCCTGACTACACCACAGCGACTACAGATTGAAGGACTGGAGACAGATGTAGCACTGGATCCCGTTATCAAGACGGTAGATCTCAAAATCGATCCGCCCAGTTTGAATGACCTTCGGGCTGACACCACCCGTTTGAACGACGCCCTGGTTGAGCGGGGATTGGAAGTGGCTGAGATTCCGCTTCCGGTTCTCACCCGTCTTTCAGAGAGCCTGCGCGCCCGGGACTGGTCCGTTCGCCTGGCCCTGCGCCGGGGGGAAATCATCACCTGCCTTGAGCCGGAAAACTCGCCCCTGGGACTGGCCCTGGACATCGGTACCACCAGCTTAGCCGCGTACCTTGTGGACCTGGCCAGCGGCAGGGCACTTGCCAGGAGCGGCGCCATGAATCCGCAGATAGCCTACGGCGAGGATGTGATCAGCCGCATTCACTTTGCCAGGAGCGAAGGCGGCAGAGAGAAATTGCAGAGCACCCTGATCGAAGCGGTTAATGGGCTTGTGCATGGGTTGTGTGAAGAAGCGAATGTCTCTAAAGAGCGGATCGTTGAAGTGGTAGCCGTAGGCAACACTGCAATGCACCACCTTTTTGCAGGTTTGCCGGTCGAGCAGTTGGGTGGGGCTCCCTATGTTCCGGCAGTCAGCGATCCTTTAGACTTTCGGAGCTGCGAAATAGGGATGGACCTGGCCCCTGGCGCTTGCATCCACCTGCCGTCGAACATTGCCGGCTTTGTGGGCGCTGACCATGTTGCCGTGCTTTTAGCCAATGATATCGGAAAATCCTCCGGCAGGGTTGTAGCCCTTGATATCGGCACCAATACCGAAATCACCCTGGTTTCGGAGGGACGGCTCTTAAGCTGCTCATGCGCATCTGGACCCGCCTTTGAAGGAGCGCACATTCATGATGGCATGCGGGCAGCCCCTGGCGCCATTGAGCGGGTCTGGATTGAAGGAGAGAGGATCCACTTGCAAACTATCAAAAACCAGCCGCCCGTAGGTATCTGCGGCTCAGGGATTCTCGATGCGGTTGCTGAAATGGTTGGCGCCGGTATAATCAACAATAGCGGCCGTATGGAAAAAGATTCACCACTGGTGCGTACAAACCATGAAAATCAAAATCAGGCGGAATTTGTACTCGCTCCTTCCTCTATCAGCGGGCACGGGCGCGATATTATCATTACCCGCAAAGACATTAATGAAATCCAGCTTGCCAAGGCCGCTATCAGAGCAGGAATCGAAATTCTGCTCAAGGAAGCAGGCATAGGGTTTTCAGAGCTGGATGAGTTTATTGTGGCAGGCGCCTTTGGCAACTACCTGGATATCAAGAGCACCATTAGAACAGGGATGTTCCCCCCCCTTCCGTTGAGCCGGTTCCGCCAGGTGGGCAATGCCGCTGGAATAGGAGCGAAACAGATGCTCGTCTCTGCCGCAAAGCGCCGGGACGCGGTTAAAATTGCCGGAAAAGTTGATTATATAGAGCTGACTATCCATCCGGATTATATGAAAATCTTTCTCAATGCCATGTATTTTTAATACAATTGTGCTCTCTTATAAGCTCAACTAATTGACGAGTCTTACAATTCCTGAACAAAGGAATTAGTATATCCCACTATTTGTTGGTAAGGATTTTAGTTATTGCCATCGGCAAATCATCGAACTTGTTCACGTACATGTACCGCCCCTTTCCCTTTTTTGCCATCAGGGAATTTGTTGCCGGGTCCGATCCGCCGAGCCCGAAGGAGATACCCAGCACATGGAGTCTGTCGTATTTCGCCGCAATCTCAAGAGGATCGCCGCCTACTGTGGACCGGCCGTCAGTAATTATGATTCCCGTCTTAGACATGGTTTTTGCCTCGTTGAGAAGGACGAGTCCCTCGATCAGCGCTTTCCGGATATTTGTGGCGCCGCCGCTCTTAATATCGAGCATCCTATCTGTAAGTGTTTCAAGATCGTTGTGCTCTGACACATGTTTGATGCACGAGGTCTCCCGGGCAAAGGCAAGCACACCGTGATAGTCGTTTCGCAGCTTGCTGGCAAATACACCGGTTGCAATTGCGCCGACTGTGATCTTTTCCTGGTGCATGGAGTTTGAAACATCGAGCATAAGCACGTAGGAGCTCTTCTGCCTTATCTTCTCATGGCAGTAGATGTTCTCATAGTCGAGAATGGGCGATCCGATCTGTGCCTCGAGCGTCCGTTCGACATCGAGCTCATCGAGCCCGGGTCGGTACTCCGTTACCAATGTTTTTGAAATGCCCAAGGCACCGGCGGCGATCTTCTGGGAAAGAAACAGGATTTTCTGGAGCAGCATTCTTCGAATCGAAAGCTTTTTTACCGCATCAGCGCGCTCCATTATCATGGACAGGAGTTTTACCTGGAGAAAACCTGTATCCAGGTTCATAATCTTTGTTATAAGCCCGTCAAAATACTCTTCATTAAGCACATCGTTCAGAGATGGAGGTATTCTGTACAGCAGGGTGACAATGTCTGTGAACTGCCCCAGATCTATGGCAATGTTTAGCTTGTTGAGTAGTCCGTTGATGTCAATTGTTGCTTTTTTTTTTCAATCGCAGCTAGTTTGACCATGTCGATGTCAGATTTGATGATCTTTGCCGAAGTTCCGGCGCCGGCTGCTTTTTTCTCTTTGTGCGCGTCAAGTGCCCTGGAGATAAGCCGCTTCAGAATCTCCAGGAATAGTTCATGGGAAAAATCTTGCAGCTCGATCTTGGTGAGATAGACAAGTTTTGCGCAGGTAAGCCAGCTGTCAAGATCATTGTTAAAGGAGCTGTAGGTGGTGGCGAAGATATCGGCGAGATCAATGGCTCCCCGCACAGAGGAACCTCTTCGTATATCCTTCTCTTTACGAGTTAACCGTGTTATCGATACGGATACATCGATGACATCATCATCCCTGCATTTCGACCGGAGCTTTACAATCTCCCTCTCCTCCTCAAAGCTCTGGTAGCCGAGATTAATGCATATAAAACGGTCTTTCAGCGCTTCACTCAGCTGGGAGGTGCCGATATACTCGTCCGGGTTCTGTGTTGCAATGATCATGAAAGCGTCTAGCGCATCGACCTGCCCGAACTTTGGAATTTGAATGGTTTTTTCATCCATTGCAGAGAGCATCACGTTCTGTGTGCCTTCCGGCATCCTGTTCAGCTCATTTATGAGTAGTATTGCTCCCTCTGTCATCGATGTCGACAGGGGACCGTGTATAAAGCTTTCTTTTGTATAGCCTTTGGCAAGGACGAGTGGGGGATCGTACCATCCCGCAAGTTTCTGTTCAGTGTAGCGTTCGTCGCCGTCAATTCTTAAGAATTTTCTCTTGAGGTGCGTTGCCACGGCGAGGGCAATGGTCGTTTTTCCGACTCCGACGGCGCCTTCGATCAGGATATGTTTATCTGCCTGCGCTGCAATAAGGGATGCTGTGAGCTCCTCTTTCCTTCCGATGATGTCGTGATTTTTTTGGAGTTCGCTTACTATCATATCCATGACAATCAACCCTTTCCGTGTTTTAGATACAGTGAATAGAAGTATTTTGTAATAACATAATCTGCATTATTTTTAAAGTAAAGTAAATTCGCATAGATTTAACAAATATGTAAAGGTCTCAAATACCTTCATGTTAACATCTCTTAAAAAATAATTGACCTTCCTTTATACTGCTTCAATCCAATTTCTATAATCTGAATCACAAGCGTTTTTTCGCAGTCTATTAAATCGGCTGTTCCCATACTCAAAGAAATCAAAGTCGATTTTTGATATTTTCGATTGGATCATTGCCCATATACTCCACCACAGATCGGCTATGATCTTATAAAGAAGCATTCTGGAAAGCCCATCATAACGCATATCTCCGCAGTACTCTCTGATTATCAATTCTTCCTGCTCCCCGCTGAACGGGTGCTCTACAGCGAAATCTCCCAGGTCAAAATAGCGGTCTCCCATCCCGCCATACTCCCAGTCGATGATCCATATATTCTTTCCATCATCAATAAAATTTTCCGAAAGGTAGTCGTTGTGGCATGCCACATCTGCTGGTTTATTTCTATTCATAGCCTTCTCGATTTCATCCGACAGGTCGTACATCCAATTTATATCTTCAGGAAGCGGCGCGTCATATTTTTCATTGAAACCCCTGTATTTCCTAATTGTGTCAAACGGATTGAAGGTGCTTTTGAAAACAGCGTTTTCATGAATGATTTTTACCGCCTTGATGATCCGCACAATGATATCATTATCTTCCTTTATCTGCCCCGTGGTTAATGTTTTCCCTTTAATAAAAGGGATCACCGATATGTTCTCAGGTTTTAAATGATGAATGACTTCAGGGGCAATTCCGGTTTTTCCCGCCTGTATCGAACAATCGAGTTCATTGTCGCGGTCAATAAATATTTCCGTTCCCTCCCCCGGAATACGAACTACATAAGGTATATTGTCAACATACACCGTAAAATTGTGATTAGTAATACCGCCTCCAAGAGGCTCATGCCGTATCTTTTTATCTTTCCAGGAATCGATCCTATTGATAACCTCGTCCACTGTTAGATGCATCTATTCCTCCTCAACCTGCTCTATGCAATTTGTATGCATCCGATACTCTTGGCCTGCTGCATATTAGGATGTTAGTAAAACTTATAATTTAATACAAGTCCAACGGTAAAAAATCATGAAAAATGGGGGAGAATCGTCCGACAAAAAACCTAAAAAAGGCGGGGTTGTGTAAATGTATAAAACGTCTAATTGAATGTAAGGAGGTGTAAGTATAAACCCTGATATCTTGACAATCACAGGGTTACGTGCATAATCAAAAATGTGGCTAGGCACCATTAGGTTCTTGTTATTAAAAATATATTAGTATCGGGAGGTTTCTCAATGGACAAAGAAGGTTTATATAAAAAGATGTCTGCTTCAGTGCTGGAGGGCGACACAGATGTTCTTCTGGCGGCGATAAACAGTGTGATCAATGAAGCTGATCCCCTGGAGCTTGTCCAGGATGGCATGATGCCTGGATTGAAAAATGTGGGTGATCTGTTCGGTAAAGGCGATGTCTTTTTACCGGAGCTGCTCATGGCTGCTGAAACATTTCAGGAAGGCATGAAGATTATTGAACCAAAGCTTGCCATGTCAGGGAAGAAACTTGAAAAACTCGGTAAAGTTGTGTTTGGCACGGTATTAACAGACGTCCATGAAATCGGGAAAAATGTCGTTATAACCCTTATGAAAACTCGAGGCTTTGATGTAGTCGATCTTGGAGCAAATGTTTCTACCACAGGCTTTGTCGAGAAGGCCGAAGCAGCAGAAGCGGACGTGATTGCAATGTCAGCGCTGATGACCACAACTATGACCTACCAGAAAGACATCATAGACTACCTGAAGGAAAAGGGATTAAGAGACAATTACATAGCGCTCGTTGGCGGCGGCCCTGTCAATGAAGAATGGGCTGAGGAAATAGGCGCTGACGGCACAAGTGATTCTGCGGTAGGTGCTGTAGAAATTGCTGAAAGATTAATCGCGAATAGGAAGAGAGGTAATTAGTCATGGTAAATTTTATCGATGTTATTGACAGGGCGGCCACAGGGCCGCTAATGACCCAGAAAGATTTTGATATAAAGGTTTTCATTCCTGCATTAAGAAAAGTGCTCAAGAAATATGACCTAACACGAAAAAGCGGTGAGGTCGTGAACACAGACGACAGCTACGCTGACAGGATTTTTGAGGCCGCTGTTGAATTCTACTCTGAAGTGGGCACCTACATAACCGATACCGAGAGAATAATAAAGTTCACCAAATCAGAGATACTCGAAGCTGCGGATGACGCTCCAAAAGAAGCTTATTTCGGTGAGGGTCCTGACAGGTGTGTAATGAAGGGAAGGCTCCCTGATTCAAATGAGCTTCCTCACTGCCATGTCGGGTCAGGAACAAATACCTCCGAGGAGTTCGCACTGAGGCTGGTAGAGTCTTACGCGAGGATAAGCAAGGCAAAAACCATTAGCATTCCGATTATCAACACACTGGGCCATATCCGGGTTGCGGCAGGAGCGCCCACAGAAGTGTTCGCCGGGATCAGGGCAATGCAGTACGGAAGGGAGGGATGCAGGAGAGCCGGCAGGCCGGGACTCGGTATTATTGACCATGCTTCTTCATGCGCTTCCGGAGTTTCTACAATAGCCTCTTCCGCGCCCCAGTTCGGCGCCAGGCCTTCCGACGGCTGGCTTGTTTCGCCCTTTGCTGAACTAAAAACCGACTACTCCTCGCTTAACCAGAGCGCTTATCTTACGGCATGGGGGGCGAACATAGGGCAGGAAGCCGGGCCGATACTCGGCGGATACGCCGGGGGACCTGAGGGGCTTGCCGTTGTCAACACCGCTTACAGCCTGCATGGGGTCCTTGTAATCAGAGCTACCTACCACCTGATCTATCCTATACACCTGAGCCTGGTGTGCTCTTCTCATCCTGATGTACTATGGGCCACTTCAGTGAGCACACAGGCAATAGCAAGGAACATGATGGTTCCCTACTACACGTTGCTCTACGCCGCGGCTGGTGCTGCAACCAGGATGTACTTCGACGAAGCTCTCACGTGCCTGCTAATGCTTATTGCTTCAGGGTCCGGGATTGAGGATGTGCATCCAGGAAAGGCCAAGATAACAAACGGCTGCACACCGGTGGACATGGAGTTTACCTGCCAGCTGGGCCACGCCTGCGTGGGCCTGACTAGAAAAGAGGCCAATCAGATTATTAATAAAGTTTTGCCTAAATACGTTGACAAGCTTGCGAACCCTCCTTCGGGGGAAACCCTGGACGAGTGCTACGACCTGGACTACTTCAAGCCCAAGCCCCATTTCGAGAAGCTGTACATGGATTTTGTTGAAGACGTTAAAAAAGAATTCGGGATCGAGCTTTACAATTATTAAAGCAAGCTTTAGGCTAATGACTGGTTGAGTTCGGCAAATGTAAGAGGAAACCTCACAAAAAAGGAGATTAGGGTCTTATGTCAATACTTGAAGTCAAGGGATTGAGCAAGCACTTCGGCGGCGTTGCCGCGCTAAGTAATCTTGATCTCACCATTGAGGAGGGCGAAATTAGAGGGATAATTGGCCCTAATGGTGCGGGCAAGACCACCCTCTTCAATGTTATCAGCGGGGTGTACCGACCAACATCAGGACAGATATTCTATATGATGGGCAAGCGTATCGATGGGCTTGCCTCCAGCAAGATAGCTGAAATGGGACTGGTCCGTACTTTCCAGCGTACTTCACTCTATGATAACTTTACCGTCCTGAAAAATGTCACCGTAGCCCGCCATCTTCATGCCAGGGAAAATATTTTTGGCGTATTGGCCGGCACGTTTAAGAGGATGGAAGAGGAAAATATTCAGAAAGCTCTGGAAATAGTGGAGTTCATGGGACTGGGACTCCTTAAGAATGAGCTTGCGACAAACCTGCCTCATGGGCACCAGAGAGCGCTGGGTATTGCCATTGCACTGGCCTGTGAACCAAGGGTACTGCTACTGGATGAGCCACTGACCGGTATGACCCCCACTGAAAAAGAGAAAATGATAGAGCTAATCAAAAAAGTTCATCAGCAGGGCATTACCGTTCTGATTGTGGAGCATGATATGAAATCTGTTATGAAACTGTGTCATTATATCAGCGTACTTGATTTCGGAGAACTGCTCGTCGAAGGAACCCCCGATGAAATACAGAATGATGAAACTGTAATTAACGCATATCTGGGGACTGAAGATATCACATCTCTAGGGGGTGAAAAAGTTGCTACTTGATATTAAAGATATTACGGTTCACTACTACAAGGTACCCGCTGTTAGAAACATTTCAATAGCTGTTGAAGAAGGTGAAATCGTTGCTCTTATTGGGTCCAACGGCGCGGGCAAAACTACAACACTACGCGCCATCAGCGGATTGAAACACCCAACTACTGGAGAAATCCAGTTCAAGGGGCAGAGAATAGACAAGCTTCCTCCGTATAAGATAACTGCCCTGGGTATTGCCATGGTTCCAGAGGGAAGACGGGTCTTTCCTCAAATGACAGTTCTGGAAAACCTTTTAATAGGTGCTTTTCTGCGTAAAGATAAGGAGAAGATTCAGAAAGACATGGAGGAAATGGTTTTCAGGCATTTCCCATGCCTTAAAGAAAAAAAGATGCAGGCCGCCGGCACCCTGAGCGGTGGTGAGCAGCAGATGCTGGCTATGGGACGCGCTCTAATGTCTGCGCCAAAACTAATTCTTATGGATGAACCTTCGCTGGGACTATCACCAATAATGTGTCTGGAAATCGGGAAAATTATCAGTGCCATCCATGCCGAGGGAAAGACAGTAATCCTGGTTGAGCAAAACGCCAGACTGGCCCTGACGCTTGCCCAGCATGCCTATGTTATGGAGACAGGAGATATCACTCTATTTGGCCCGGCTGAAGAGCTACGCAATAACGGTAACGTGAAAAAAGCCTATCTGGGCGGCTGAAAGGCTGTCCGCAAAGAGATCAAAAAAAGATAAAAAGACCCGGTTAGTCTATGGCTAACCGGGTCTTTTTTTTGATTGCCACAATTACCGGCGACAGGCAGGATTCAGGTTCTCTACAATCAGGCTATAGGGAACAGCCTCGTTTTGCTTTTGCTATAACCACAGCACGCAGCCATTGCCATTGAACAACAACCTTCGATATCAAACTCTCAATACCGCCCGGCATAAAGAGCAGGACAAATATCATGGCAAGGCCAAAGAACATTGGCCTTATCTGTATTAGCGGGCGTGAGAGTTCGAAAAGGGTTTGCATTACAGTTACCCCGATTACTGGACCCCAGAAGGTATTGGTACCACCAACCACCACCCAGATGATGAGGTATAGCGTGGTGACCATGCCGAACATCCTCGGGTCCACTGCGCCCAAGCGGTGAACGAGCAGGCCGCCGGCAATACCGGCACAGAAGCTGCCGATAGCACAGGCCAGGAGTCTGTGTCCGGGAATGCTTATGCCTGTAGATTCCGCCAGTAGCGGGTCCATAGAGATAGCCTTAAAGGCATCCCCTATTCGCGACTTATCTATGCGATACAGCATAAACATTATGGCGAGCATTACCACAAGGCTGAAGAAATAGTAGGGAATACGCGCACTAAAATCTATTCCTGCTATTACTTTAGGGTAGGGGATGTCTATTATCCCCGTGGAGCCACCAAAGGGGTTGCGAAACCTTAGCCAGGACAACCTGATAAATTCCGCCACACCATAGGTGGCAATATAAAACCCCCACCCCTTGGTTCTCAACAGAAGCATGGTAACCGCAACCCCAACCAGGCTTGCCATGGCGCCTCCCATGGGGATGGCCAGGAAAACCGGGACACCAAGATTCTTGGCTAACATGCCGCTCGTGTAAGCGCCAACGCCGTACATCACAATATGGTACAGGTTCCAGTCATGTATGGTAACTATCAGGCGGTAACTTTGGGCAAGGATGATGTAGATAAAGTAAATCATGACAACCTCAACCATATACGGCCTGGCAAAAAACGGTAGAATACATAGAACTATAATTAGGGACGCCAGCGTCCCCATTTTGATTTTATTTTCTTTAGTTAGTGACATTGCCCATTAACCCCTGTGGTTTTATTACTAATACTAGAGCCATAACGGCAACAGAAACCATTAAGGCTGTGACACCGTCGACTAGAGTGGTAACGAAGGTCATTACAAAGCCAAAGATAATGGCTGAGAGAATGACACCCTCAACGCTTCCCATTCCTCCCACAACCACCACAATGAGGGCAGGCAGGATAATGTGGCCTCCCAGCGCAGGGGTTACCGCATATATAGTTGACATTATCCCCCCGGCTATACCGGCTAAAGCGCCGGCAATGGCCATAGCCAGAGCCGTCATTCTATTGATATTTATTCCCTGTAGCGAGGCAGTTTCCGGGTCCTGAGCCACAGCACGAAGCGCTCGCCCCAACCTGAACCAGCGCATAAAGATCATAAGACCACCTATGCAAGCAATGGCAAAGGGTATTACAATAATCCTTTGGAAGGACACAGATGCACCCATAAACTGAATGGCACGCATATAGGGACTGGGCACGAGCCTCATATGCCCCCACCCCCACACCTCACCAACAAAAACCTCGAAAACAAACATTAACCCGGCGGTTGCTATAAAACCGGCGATCACATCTCCCCGCAACTGCCTGAAAATGCCTCGCTCAACGGCCAGGCCGAGCACTGCGCCTACAACCACGGCTGCTGCCACTGCCCACCAGAATGGCCAGCCACCCAGGGCATAGAGGGCATATACGGTATATGCGCCTATCATGAAGAAGTGACCATGAGCCAGGTTTGCCATCTGCATTACGCCAAAGGCTAAAGTCAGCCCCACAGCTATCAGAGCATACATAGCGCTAACCGCTGTTGCATTAGCTATGGTTTGCATCAAAAGTTGGCTATTCATTCCTTACCTCACCATTTAATAGAGTTTACTAACAGATCTGAGCTTTAATTTTCCACGGTGGCGGTGTTTCAACACCACCCCCGTGGACCGGGTATTAGCGCTGGTAATACATTTGCCCGCGCTCTTCTACTGCTTTAATTACGATGTTCTTGATGCTCTTATACCAGGGCTCGAAATTAATGTGAGCAACAATACGTTTGTCTTTAGCTCCAAGGTCAAACATGCACATGGGCACAGGCTCTTCAATCATGTTATCTATACCAAACATGTCCTTGCCGCTCATATGCCCCGGGCCGAGGATTGTGGGGAACGACGACTGAGCCCTCAGGGCAGCCAGTACGGCATCGTTAGAAGGCCACTCTCCAGGCGTCTCATTACCGGCAATCTGGGCGCCGATGCACCATGGTATGAGCCATATCATGTGGTCCCAGTCTATGCCGGTCATGGTGCGTTTAACATCCTCGGAAGCCCCAGGACCATATCTTTTATTCCACACGCGAGTGAAAGAAGCCTGCCATGAAGTTTCACCCCACCAGGGGTCATCCATCAAGGGGAAGCTGTCTATGCCGACTCGAGCGGCAGCATACTCTGCCGGGATCTTCGTCAGGTTGGTTTCCCAGTCGGCGTAGTTCTGAACAACCACCCCTTTATATCCTTGCAGGTACAACTGCTCCCACATCATGGTCTGGTATTCTGGCCAGGCCTCACAAAGGCTGACAACATCAGGATTGCTCGCTATTAGGGCGGTGACTATCGGAGCAAAGTCGGTTGTCTCAACGCCGAAGAACTCCTCGTAGACTATCTTGAACCCGAGGGCTTTGGCGGCACCGATTTCCCATGCACCAACCTGGCGGGACATAATGCAGTCCTGAGTGGTTAACGCAAATGTCAACGGTCTGCCCAGCTCTTCTTCGGTGGGCAAAACCAACTTGGCCATTAGCGGGTTGAACATGTTACACTGGGGGGTTATATCGCCGCCAGCCACGACGTATGGCCGGGAAGGATCGCAGTCTGTTGGCACCAGGGAAGCGTAGATGACCTTGTGCTCGGTAAGGAAGGGGGCAGTAGCTTTAGCGGCATCGCCGCCAATGGCATTGATGAATTTAACATCATGTTCCAGCACCAATTCTCTGGCACCCTGGAGCGCCTTCGAGGCGATAGCCTCATCGTCGAATGGGTATAACTTCAACGGGTATCTTTTCCCACCGACCAGGAGACCACCGGTCTTATTCACTGCATCTATCCAGATATTATTTCCGGTAAGTCCGGGGAGTCCCCACCCGGCATCTGGTCCCGACAGCGCCATGAGGAAACCAACGTTAATCGTGTCCCCTATGGGATATTCTACCCCTATCTGCTGGTCGGGTAGATGGCTTAATATAACCACTTCGTCCGCGGTAAGGCCAGCAGGCAGTCCGGATATGGCTCCCGGCTCCTGCGAGGGTGTTTGTGCTATCGGTGCTTCTTTCTTACAGCCACCAGCCAGTAGTAAAGCCATTACCAGCAATACGACCAGCGAGATGGGGCCAACTTGTTTTCTTAACCCTTTCCTTCTCATATAGTTCCTCCTTTTAAAAAAATATTGCCCAATCAAATACTTTTACTTTTTGTTATTCTAATATTAATGAATAATTGATAATTCTATTCTAAAAGATTATTGTATTTTGTCAAGGAATTTAGATAGTATTTCGGCAGATTTCCCATCGCAGTCTACGACTGCAATGGACTCCGATTGTAGTTTTGCAAAAATCTTGTTAAAAAAACAAGATTTTTGAGTGGTATTGCATAGGGAGACCTTTTACGGAATTGCTGCCGATAAGTATTTTAGGTAGATTTTTAGGTAGATATGGAGTTAATATGGCAACAGAGAATATATCCCAGGGCAATACTTTAAAGCTTAAATGGGGGCTGCCTATCAGAATGAAACTGCTCCTCCTGGCCGTTATAATCTGTTTTTCTTTTCTGGGCACAGGTTATCTGCTTTTCAAAGGCTTTCAGGACATTTTCGCGGCTGTGCAGGAAGTTAATACCGCATCCCGCAAAGTGCGTTTGATTTCCGGGATGAAAGATGAGCTTGGCTATGGCGGCTTCATTCATTTTTTTCAGAGAGCTATCCTGTATAAGGATATGGAATATATAATAGAAGCTGAAACCCATTTCAAAGGTTTTATCAGCAGAACTACGGAATACATAAACTTTCCGGCAATTTCCGATGAGGAGACCCGAAATTTAACGATTATCTACCGGGCTATTGAAAAATACTCAAGAATTCTTAAAGAGATGAAACCACTGCTTGCCGATGGAAAACCGCTGGGTGATATGGAAAAAAATGTATTAATTGATGATCAGCCCGCTATTACTGCCTTCAAATGGTTTGAGAGCTACCTGGCGAAAGTTGACCGCGAGGCAAACCAGCTGGTGAAAAATACCCTGGTCCGAATCCGGAGAATAATACTGGTTGTCTTTGGTGGGGTTCTGTTGATCATCGCAACCCTCACCATAGTGATCGGAACGTCAATTGCCGGTAAGTTAAAGGGCCTGCTGCAGGTGACCAATGATATGGCGGCAGGCAATTTAGCGAAAAGGGTGGTTGTCAAGGTTGATGATGAAATAGGAAGGCTGGCTCTTAACTTCAATAAAGCCATAAACAACCTGCAGGATACGGTAAAAAGTGTGAATAGTTTATCAGTGCATAATCAGGAACTGAGCGGGGACCTCTCTAAAAATGTTGAGCAAGCCATTTCGGTTATAACCGAGATAAACAATGGAATCAGCTCAATAAGCGATGACACAGAGCATTTAACCCATAATATTGTGGCTTCCAAATCGGCTCTGGAGCAAATTCTGGATAATAATAAGAATCTTGCTGATCAGATCAATAATCAGGCGAGCTCTGTTGAGCAAACCTCTGCTTCAGTAGAGGAAATGAGTGCTTCCATTAAGAGTGTGGCAAAAATAACTGAGGAAAAGAGAAAGGCCGCTGATAAACTGGTTTCGCTAACTATGAAGGGTGGTGAAAAGGTTAATACAACTACCGGCATTATAAACCAGATATCCAGGAGCATAGATGATATGCTCAATCTGATTACGGTTATCAATAATGTGGCGTCGCAAACTGATTTGCTCTCCATGAATGCAGCGATTGAAGCAGCCCAGGCGGGAGATGCCGGCAAGGGTTTTGCGGTTGTTGCCGATGAAATTGGAAAGCTTGCCGAATCTACGTCGGAAAATGCATTGAGTATCTCCCAAACCCTGAAGAGTGTTGTTGAGAAGATCAAAGAGGCATTAACCGCCGGTAAAGAGAGCGGGAAGGCCTTTGCTGAGATTACTGCGGAGGTTAAAGAGGTTGCCGATGCGTTTTCCGAAATATCCTTAAGTACCGATGAGCTGGCAAACGGCAGTCGTGAGATAATGAATGCAACAAATGCTTTGCTGAAAAGTACCGAAGAGATAAAAAGCGACTCTGCTCAGATGCAGCAGGGTTCCGAAGAGATCAGGAACTTCATTACTGAAATACAGGAAATATCCGCCAATAACCTTATTGGCGTCAAATCTATAACTATCAAATCAAATGATATCTATAATGCGATTGATAAGATCAGCCAGCTGATAATTAAGAACAGTGATACTGCAGAAGAGATGGAAAGAGCCATGGATAAATTTAAAATCAATGGTGAATCTGTTTCTGATGATCAGGTTGATGAATCCGTCTTTATAAATGCCAGGATCCGCCACAAGCTATGGTTAATACGGGTCGAACAGTTTCTGCATGATTCTCATTCCATGTCTGAGGAAGAAATTGTCTCAGCTGAAGAGTGTTCATTGGGAATATGGCTCTACTCATCAGGGCTTAAGCGGTTTGCTGATATAGATGAGATTACTTCTTTGGAGCAGGTTCATAAGGAAATGCATGAAAAGAGTGAAAGGTTGGTTTCATTATCCAGGGCTGGTGAGAAAGCTCAGGCCAAAGCTGTGCTGCAGGAGCTGAAATCTTACTCTCAGGCGATAACCGGATATCTATCCACTATTGAGGAAAAGATAGCGCTTAGAGGTGCTGCACAAGAGCTTGAGGTGCTTTAGAGTTTAGAGAGCTGCCCGGCCGGGCAGCTGAGCTAAAGCGCGGCCATGAAGCCGGTTAATCAGCATTACCCGGGCAGCCGCTGCTGCCGGCTAAATAGATGCCGGCTAAATAGCCTCCACCTTTTTGTTAAACTCCAAGATCAATTGATCCATTTCCGGCACCTGGTTATGGATACTTGACCAGTAGTTGTCATAGTCATACCACTGGGAGTTAAGCTCGTTCAGTTCTTTGCCCTGCTGTTCGATCCAGGTATAGTACTTGAGGTTATGAACCCTCTTACGCTCATAATAGGTAAGCTCCAGCATGTTGCCCAGACCGCTGTTTTGCAACAGCTCAAAATCCTTAACCGCCTCTTTTTCTGTATACTCTCCTCTCTCTTCGACAAGCTCCCTTTTTCGTGATTCGTAAAGCTCAAAAGAGTCGGTAAACACGGTGAGTACCATATCATTTTCAGTGAGCTCATAATACTTGGCAAACTTAATGGCGGCGAGCATATTGCCTATGGAAGATATGCCCAGGAGATCGAGATTTTCAGTTATTTCCGGTGCAACTCCCTGTTCTTTCAGGTATTGCCTGCCTTTTTCTTCGTTGAATAATCTGAGCAGTCTTATGGTATGCTCATCGTCCACAGCCACAATCATATCGGTATTTTTGATATTGTGTATCCAGGGAACATGCTTGTCGCCTATGCCCTCAATACGATGGCCGCCGTAACCATTCAAAAGGAGTGTCGGGCACTGCAGGGCTTCAGAGACAACGATTTTGGATGAAGGATATCTTTCCTTCAGATAATCGCCGCAGCCCAGAGTTCCGGCAGAACCGGAAGCGAGCACCACCCCTGCATAGAAGTTATCTTTTCCAAGCTCCTGCTTCAGAACTTCCTGTAAAGCATTTCCGGTAACTTCATAATGCCAGAGATGATTGCCGAATTCATCGAATTGATTGAGGATTACCAGGTCCTCTCTGGTTGCCTTCAATTCCCAGCACTTATCGAAGATCTCTTTGACGTTGCTCTCACATCCCGGAGTGGCAATTACTTCGCCGGCAACATTGGCCAGCCAGTCGAATCTTTCCCTTGACATCTCTTCAGGGAGAATGGCGATTGACTCACAGCCGAGCAGGGTCGAGATATAAGCGCCGCCGCGGCAGTAATTACCGGTGGAGGGCCAGACCGCTTTCTGCTTTGCCGGATCAAATTGACCGGTAATGAGCCTTGGCACTATACAGCCGAAGGTGGCGCCGACTTTATGGGCGCCTGTGGGAAACCACTTACCGACCAGGGCCGTTATTTTGGCCTTTACTCCGGTAAGTTCCGGGGGCAACACCATGTAATTCACGCCGCCGAAACCACCCCCTTTAGCCTTTGGTTCGTTTTTCCAACTCACCCGGAAGAGGTTGCGCGGGTGAACATCCCATAAGCCAATACCTTTAAGCTCCTCCTTTATCCCGGCCGGGATAAGTTCGGGATTCTTCATCTGCTCGAAGGTGGGTATGACTATTCCTTTTTCCTTACAGCGCCGGGCTGTACTCTCTATTTGCTGCTTATTAATGGTCAAATCAATCATATTTTCTCCTGTATGTTTTCTTGAGGTTAACAGAAATCGAAGTGTATTATATAGATATTGGCGAGCAAAGGGAAGGTGGCTGGAAGAAAAAGGGATTTTGTTAAATCATACTTTACAGAGGGCAACTGCTGTGTTAAGGTGCACTTAACGCAGTGAAGAGGAATGAGGAATAACTGATCTTATCTGCAGAGGTTATTATTCAAGGAGTTCAATATGGTGGGAAAGCGAATTAAGGCAAGACGCTCTGAAGTCAAAATGAGCCTGCGAGCTCTGGCTATAAGAGTTGAGCTTACCGCCAGTTTCTTAAGCCAGGTTGAGCGCGATCTGACCGAGCCTTCCTTAAGGTCACTGCGTAGAATAGCTGATGCCCTGAACGTTCCGCTGCTCTACTTCCTGGAGGAAGAAAACACTCAGCCGCTGGTGCGCCGGAACCATCACAAAAGACTGCATCTGAAAGATGAAAGGGTTGCCTACGAGGTTCTAACTCCGGACGTTAAGCGCCGGATGGATATGTTTGTTGTCAGGCTGCATCCCGCTGAGGACAACATTGCCTATCCCCTGGCACATCCTACTGAAGAGTGCATTCTGGTGCTTGAAGGTCAATTGCTGGTTCAGCTGGGCGACACGGAATTTATCATTGAGACGGGGGACAGTATCTATTTTGAAGGACCGCGCTTAAAAAAATTGAAGGCTACCGGCAATGAACCGGCTGTTTTTGTCTCGGCCATTACCCCGGCGGTTTTCTAAGGCTGTCCTATGGCCGGTTGCCTATCCGGTCGGCTATCCGGTTGCCGGCAGTGCTGAGCGGTCAGAAGAACTAATGGAGGAATTTCAGTGGGAAAGGTTCTTTTAGGCAAATATTTACTGTTACCACACCTCGACGGGAATGCCGCTGTGCGCCCAGGTACCGAAAAGGAAAATCGGGTCGAAGAAGATTGGGGTGTGGTTATCGATAAAGGAAAGATAGAGGAAGTCGGTGAAAACAGCCGGCTGGAGCGGAAATACAGCTCCTATGAAGTCCTGGATTTTAGAAATAAAATAATCGCCCCGGGCTTTATAAATGCCCATATGCACTCTTATGGTGTGCTCTCCCACGGCATTACCCTGCCTCCGGGAATTGACAACTTTGACAACTTTTTAAATGACTTCTGGTGGCCTTTAGTGGAAAACCGGATCGATCACCGGATGATCGAGATTACCAGCCGCGCTGCAGCCTGGGAGCTGTTAAACAGCGGCGTTACTACTTTCTGTGATGTGCTGGAGGCGCCTAATGCTGTTCCGGGGGCGCTTGAAGTAGAGGCGAAAGCCCTGGAAGAAAGCGGGATCAAGGCAGTGCTTTCATTTGAAGCCTGCGAGCGCATCAGCCCGGAAAATGGAATAGCCGGGCTGGAGGAGAACAAGGCTTTTTTCCTTGCCTGCAGGAACCATCCGCGAATTTCAGGAAAGATGTGCATCCATACAACTTTTACCTGTTCCAGAAACTTTATTACGAAAGCCGGGCAGATGGCCCGGGAAATCGGATCCGGCATCCAATTGCATCTCTCTGAAAGCGTATATGAACCGCGTATATGCATGGATAACCACGGTTTGTCGCCTGTTGAGCTATATGAAGAGCTGGGATTTTTGGGCGATGATGTGCTTGCTTCCCAGGGTGTTCAGCTTACGGACAAGGAGCTTGATATTCTTAAAAGCCATAAGGTTAACCTGGTCCATGTTCCTTTAAGCAATTGTGAGGTGGGGGGGGTATTGCCCCGGTTCCGGCCATGCTAAAAAAGGGGATTAATGTAGCCCTGGGCACAGACGGCTATATTAATAACTTTTTTGAGGTAATGCGGGGAGCCTTCCTGATCCACAAAGCAAATGAGCAAAATCCGGGAATCATGGCTGCGGAGACTGTTTTCAACATGGCAACGATAAATGGCGGCAGGGCGCTGAACCTGGAGAGCGGTGCTTTGGCTGCCGGCGCCGCTGCTGACCTGATTACCATCAATACGGATCTTCCCACACCGGTTAACAAGAACAATATTTTTGATCAGCTGATTCTTTACCGTAACCCGGAGCATGTGGAGGAAGTTTTTGTAGCCGGTAAAATGGTAAAAGAGCGCGGCAGGTTGCCGGGCGTTGACCTGCATGGTATCAGGGAAGAGGTAAGGCAGGAGGCATCCAGGTTATGGCAAAGATAGAATGAATGTTGACTTGAAAACCGATCTCTTCGGCATCATCCTTAAGAGTCCGCTGATACTCGGCTCAGGCCCCCTGAGTTACAATGCGCAAGGGATGATCAGCGCTTATAAGGCCGGGGCCGGCGCTGTAGTTACCAAAACAATCCGTGACCAGGCCGCGATTAATCCTTATCCCCATATGGCAATATCCGGGCGCAACACCATGATAAATGCAGAAAAATGGTCCGACATTTCTGCAGAGATGTGGGTTGAGCAGGAAATTCCAAAGGCAAAAGAAGCCGGTGTTGTGGTGATTGCCAGTATCGGTCATACCACGGGTGAAGTAATGAACTGGGCGGCTGCTGTGGATGGAGCAGGCGCCGATATGATCGAGCTGGTTTCCTACCGGCAGGAAATGGTGGTGCCAATGGTAAGGAAGGCCAAAGAGCTTACCTCCGCTCTGGCAGCGCTGGATCAGGGCGCAGATGGTGTCACAGCCATGGACTCTATCGGCCCGGTTTTAAGAATAGATATCAGGAGCGGCAGGCCCTTACTGGGAAGTGAAAAGGGCCACGGTTGGCTGACGGGGAGTGCGATCAAGCCAATAATTTTAAGATATGTGGCTGAGGTAGCCGGTCAAACAGATAAGCCAATTATCGGCATAGGCGGTGTGGTTACAGCGGAAGATGTGGTGGAAATGCTCATGGCGGGGGCTGCTGCCGTAGGGCTATGCACTGCTGCCATCCTTAAAGGAGTGGCATATCTGACCCGCCTCAACCGTGAAATCAAAAAATTACTCATTGAGCTTAAATATGAGTCACCCGCCTCCTTATGCGGAGCTGCCCTGTCCAATTTATGCAGGCAGGAAGTGCATGACAGGTTCACTTTCCGCTTTAACCAGAGAAGCTGCACCGGCGTGTATGGCTTGCGTCAAGGTTTGTCCCTATCAGGCCAGGAGTCTCACCGTGCAAGGGGTAGATAAAAAAATGGAGCTGGATGAAGAACTATGCCGTTATTGCGGGCTCTGTGCTTCGGTCTGTCCCACCGGCGCTTTGTCCCTCGAGGGCACTTCGCACTGCGGAAATAATATCAATGGAGGAATCAAGAGAAATGTACAGTAGTTTCAAAAACAAGCATCTATTAACAACCCGGGACTGGACAGTTGAGGAAATCGAAAAATGCCTGCAGGTAGCTGCCAGATTCAAGCAAGAGCGGCAGCTGGGTATTTATCATGACCAGATCCTCAGGGCAAAAACCTTCTTCATGTTGTTTTTCGAGGAATCGACAAGGACGCGTAACGCCTTCGAAGCCGGAATTCACCAGTTGGGCGGGCATGCTCATTTCCTGACTCCCAAAGCAACTCAGATCGATCACGGCGAAACCGCCAAAGACACGATCAAGGTATTGAGCCGCTATGGCGAGGGCATAGGCATTAGAAAAACCTTTGGCCAGGGCTTCAAATACATGAAATCCGTGGCTGATCATGCTGAAATACCGGTAATCAATATGCAGTGTGAGACCTATCATCCTACCCAGGCGCTGGCCGATCTGATGACCATTAAAGAAAAGTTCAATAACGATCTGCGCGGTAAGAAGTTCGTAATTTCCTGGACCTATGCGCCCAATTATATAAGGCCGCTTTCCATGCCCCAGTCTCTTATCCTGTTGATGAGCCGTTTCGGTATGGATGTAACCCTGGCCCATCCAAAAGAGTTTAACTTAAGGCCTGATATCCTCAAACAGGCTGAAGCCAATGCCGGAGAGGCGGGGGTGAACTTCGAGGTGGTTGATAGTATGGAGGAATCTTTCCGTGATGCTCATGTTATCTATGCCAAGAGCTGGGGACCTATTATGCATACTGAAGATGAAAAGGCAGGCTTGAAGCTGATTGACAAGTATCCCCGGTGGGTGGTGGACCAGGCTAAGATGAAACTGGCATTACCGGAAGCTATCTATATGCACTGCATGCCCGCAGACCGGGATATCGAGGTCACTTCAGAGGTATTGGATAGTCCACAGTCGGTAATCTATGATGAGGCTGAGAACAGGCTGCACGTGCATAAGGCTCTGATGGCCTTAACCATGGCTTAGAGGGCAGTAGTAATGGCTTTAACCGCTTATATAAACTTGACCACTAAAAAGATCAGAGTGGAAGAAAGCCCGGTTGAAGTTCTATCCAGGTATTTAGGCAGCAGGGGATATGCGGCCAGAATACTCTATGATAATGTCGGGCCCGAAGTGGAGCCCTTAAGCGGGGAAAATTACCTGATCTTTTCCACCGGCCCATTAACCGGAACTCCCTGGCCCACAGGGGCTCGCTATACGGTAACGGCAAAATCCCCGCTTACCGGGATCTATGGCTATGCCAATTCCTCAGGTTTTTTCGGTCCGGAGTTAAGAAAGGCCGGCTTTGATGCATTAGTGTTCACCGGGCAGGCGCAGAAACCCTTGATCCTGGTAATTGAGGATAGAGAGCTTGAGTTGATAGATGGAGGTAAGTTCTGGGGCAGAACCACCGAAGAGACAGAGAGGGAGCTGAGGGAGCGTTTTGACGGCTGCCGGGTGGCCTCCATAGGTCCGGCAGGTGAAAACCTGGTCAAGATTGCATCAGTTATCAATGATTACGGCAGGGCTGCGGCACGCTGCGGTATGGGTGCGGTAATGGGTTATAAAAAACTCAAAGCCGTTGTAGTCAGGGCGAGCTATGAGGTTCCGGTTACCCCGGCTTTCAAGCAGGTAGCCCTGGAAATGATGCGCAAAACAGGCAGGCACCCCGGGTCTAAATCCTTGAGGAAGTGGGGCACCGTGCACCTGGTGGATCCCAAGAATATAAGCGGCGATCTGCCCACCAGAAACCATCAACTGGTTCAATTCGGAAAAGCGGCTAAGGTAAATGCCGGGAGTCTGAATAATTATCTGGAAAAGAATGACGGCTGTTATAGCTGCCCTATCCGCTGTTCCCGCTTTACTGAAGTAGAGCATGGCCCCTACCAGGGCCGAACCGAGGGACCCGAGTATGAAACAGTAAACTCCCTGGGCCCCCTGGTGGGCAATGATAATATGGAGCTGATAATTTATTGCAATCTGCTCTGCAACAGATATGGCATGGACACCATCTCCACGGGAATGGTTATCGCCTTTGCCATGGAGTGCCGGGAAAAGGGATTGCTCTCTGATCCGGAAGGGCTGCTCAGCCTGGAATGGGGAGATGAGCCCACTATCCTGGGTTTGGTTGAGAGGATCGCCCATCGCCGGGGCCTTGGCGATCTTTTGGCTGAAGGCGTGAGAAGCGCGGCTCTCAAACTGGGTAAGGAAGCGAAAAAATACGCCCTTCATGTAAAGGGACTGGAAATGCCCATGCAGGAGCCAAGGATCTGTAAGGGCATGGCTTTAGGACATTCCACTTCCAACCGGGGCGCGGATCACCTTTATGCATTACCCACCATTGATCTGTCCGGTAATGTTGAAGCTGCTGAGAAGCTCTTTCCCCAATGTATGCCGGAAATACTGGAACCAACCAATGAAACCTATAAACCTGATATGGTTGTATACACCGAAGCTTACTGCGCTGTTTCCGATGCCCTGGGGGTGTGCAAGTTTTCCCCAACAGAAAACTTCGCCCTTTATCCTGAAGATATAGCCCGCGGTTTGAGTGAGCTTCCCGGTTATAAACATAGTGGTGAAAGCCTGATCCGGGCCGGGGAGAGAATTGTGAATCTCGAGCGCATGTACAACCATCGTCTGGGTCTTAACCGCCGGGATGACCGGCTGCCCGATCGCTTCCTGAAAGAGGGAGCAACCGTATACAATATGGCGAGCGGCGAGGTGGTGAAAGAGGGTTTAGTGGTTGACCTGGAATATATGCTGGACAGGTACTACTCTTTGAGAGAATGGGATCAACAGGGCGTTCCCACTTCCGCTAAATTGAAGAGCCTGGACCTGGAAGACTTAATCAAAGATCTATAGATGGAGAACTAGATGTACCGTGTAATAAATAAAGAGGCCAAAAGGATCGATGCTTTTGAAAAGGTTACGGGCCGGGCCAGATTCGCTGCAGATCTTAATTTTGCCGGCCAGCTGTACGCGCAGACGGTTTACAGTAGATTTCCGCATGCCAAAATTATTGAGATTGACAGCACAGAGGCAGAGAAGGTCGCAGGTGTGGTAAAGATAATTACCGCGGCCGATGTACCCGGAAGCAATGCTATGTTCGGCAGATTCCCTGTTTTAGCGGCAGAGGAGGTTAAGTATGTGGGCGATGGTGTGGCTGTGGTGGCTGCCCGGAGCAGGGCTATAGCGGTAGAGGCGGCGAAGTCGGTAAGGGTGAAGTATGAGGAGTTGCCCGCTGTCTTAAGTGTGGAAGAGGCTTTAGCTGCAAATGCCCCCAGAGTTCATGAAGATGCAGAGGGTAATCTGATAGAACATACCTACCATTTATTAAGAGTGGGTGATGTGAAAGAGGGTTTCGCCTGCTCCGAGGTGGTGTTGGAGAGAAGCTACCGGACCCGGTTTATAGATCAGGCCTATATTGAACCGGAGGCGGTAATTGCTCTGCCCGATCCCTACCGACGGGGAGTTGAAATTCACGGTTCTATCCAGAATCCCTATTCACTTCGCCAGAACCTGGCCTCGGTCTTGAATATGAAAATCAGCGCGGTGAAGGTGATTCAGAGCACTATCGGAGGCAGTTTCGGGGGCAAGGATGAATCGGTTATTCAGATGGCCGCCCGGGCAGGTATCCTGGCTCTTGCCACGGGGCGCCCGGTTAAAATGGTTTTAACCAGGGAGGAGAGCCTGCTGGAAAGCTCGAAGCGCCACCCCTTTTATATGCACTACAGAATAGGCAGTGACAAAGATGGTACTATTAAAGTTGTTGAGGCCAGGATATATGTTCAGGGAGGCGCCTACAATAACAAGGCCCGGTTTTTGAACTGGCGCGGTTCCATGCACGCCTCAGGTCCCTATAACATTCCCCATATCAAAACAGACATATACGGAGTTTATACCAATACCATTTACGGCGGCGCTATGAGGGGATTTTCTGCGCCCCAGATACTCTTTGCCCAGGAATCGCTTATCGACGAGTTGGCTGCAGAATTGGGCCTGTCACCTCAAGAGATACGGCTGAAGAATTGCCTGAAGCCCGGACAGGAAACCCCAAGCGGCCAGGAGCTGGGTCCCGGAAAGATACCTGTTCCCCTGGAACAGATGATCAAAGATCTATGCCGGAGAACCGGTTTTGAAGAGAAGAGGAAGGAGTTTACGGCACACAATATTACCTCGGGGCCCTTAAAGAGAGGCATCGGGCTTGCCTGCACCTTCCGCGGCGCCGGTTTGGGGGGCGAAGGAATAGATAGGGCAAGCGCTGTGGTCACTATCGATCAGGATGGAAGCGTTAATATTATAAGCGGCTTTACTGAAATGGGGCAGGGCATGCGCACCGCACATGCACAGATTGTGGCCGAAGTACTGGGGATTTCTCTGCATAGAATAACCTTCAATAATACTGATACCTCAATTTCTATGGACTGCGGTCCTACTGTTGCCTCTCGAGGTACCCTGGCAGGGGGCAATGCCATGCTGTTAGCCGGTAAAGAGCTGGTTAAAAGACTCCATGACCGGGCAGCCGGAATATTGCAATGCCGGGCTGATGACCTGGTGAGCGAAGATGATATGATCTACTGCCGGAGTAATAGAGAGAGGTTTGTATCTTTTGAAGAAACTGTTAAAAGTTGTTTGTTTGACCAGGGTATCTCCCTGAGCGCCCAGGGCTGGTATAACCCCGGTCCTGAGGAGTTGAATAAAGAAAGCGGGCGCGGCAGGGCTTATCCTACCTATGTGTACGGCTGCTCGGTTGTTGAGGTAAGGGTAGACACGGAAACCGGCAAGGTTGATGTGCTGAAGATTACCTCTGCTCATGATGTAGGCACGGCCATCAATCCCCAGCTGATTAAAGGACAGATAATTGGCGGCAATTTACAGGGCCTGGGTTACGGTCTTTTAGAAGAGGTGGAAGAGAGGGACGGCCATATAAAAACCGGTAATTTTGATGATCTGCTCATACCCACAATAAAGGATATGCCGGAGATAGAAGTTATTATCTATGAAACGGATGATCACATAGGCCCCTATGGAGCAAAGAGCGTCGGTGAGCTGGGAGTGGAATTGATAACCCCGGCTATTGCTAATGCTATCTATCAGGCTACAGGCAAACGGTTAAGAGAGCTGCCGCTGAACATGGAAAGGGTCCTGCTGGGAAGGTCCCTATCCAGGCAGTAAAGGAGGAATTATACTTTGCAGGATTTTGATTTAATACGACCGGAAAATATAGATGAAGCTTGCAGTCTACTGGCTTCTATGGGAAATAGGGCCCGGGTGGTTGCCGGGGGTACTGACCTGATGATTGATCTGCGCAAGCATAACCTGCCTGCCGGTACCACGATGCTCCTGGATATATCCTCTCTGTCTGAATTGAACTATATAATAGAAGAAGGAGAGTATATCAGGATAGGGGCAGGGGTGACTCATGCTCAACTGGCGGCCAGCAGGCTGCTTAAGGAGAGAGCTTCGGTGCTTGCTGAAGCAGCTTCAGCGTTAGGCTCCCCCCAGATCAGGAACAGGGGAACCTTAGGGGGAAATATTGTTACCGCAGCGCCCTGTGCGGATACGGCTCCACCCCTGGTTGTGCTGCAGGCTACGGTTGTCTTGAGAAAAGGGAATGATCAAAGAGAAGTTGCCATAGAGAGTTTTTTCAAAGGACCATTCCAGGTAGATATAGCGCCGGATGAGCTTTTATATGAGATCTATTTTAAGAAGCTGCCCCGGGATTCCGAGAGCGTCTTTGTCAGGCTTGCACGCCGTAATGCACTGGCAAAATCACGAATGAGTTTAGCTTTGGCAGCCCGGCTGAATGATGAGGGTAAGATTGAGGATATCCGGATATCCGCAGGTTCAGTAACCCCATTGCCCTGCCGTTTCAAAGCGGCGGAAGCTGTGCTGTTGGGAAAGATCCCTGCCGAAGAGGATATGAAGGAGGCGGCAGAGCTGATAAGCGGAGAAATGATAGAGAGGTCCGGATACCGCTGGTCAACGGATTATAAAAAGCCGGTGGTTGAGGCCCTGGCTGTAAGAGCTCTTAAACGGGTTATGGGGGTGGTAACTGATGAATAAAATAGAGCTCAAATTCAGGGTTAACAATCGGGAACATAGTATTATTGTGGATGGGAATAGACGCCTGCTCGATGTGTTGAGAGAGGATCTCAACCTTATGGGGGTTAAAGAGGGCTGCGGTGTAGGTGAGTGCGGAGCCTGTACCGTGATTCTGAATGGCAAATCGGTTAATTCCTGTTTAATACTGGCCGGTCAGGTTCAAGGGTGCGAGATAATAACAATTGAGGGGCTGAAGGGGAAAAATGGTGAACCGCACACGGAGGACACCCTGCACCCAAAGGGCACTTCGCACCCAAAGGGCACCCTGCACCCCTTGCAGCAGGCCTTTATTGATGCCGGGGCAGTGCAATGCGGTTTCTGCACACCGGGGATTATTTTAAGTGCGTTTGCGCTTTTAGCAGAGAACCCAAACCCGGGTGAGAATGAGATTAAAGAGGCGCTTTCAGGTAATTTATGCCGCTGCACCGGCTATAAACAGATAATCGAAGCGGTTAAACTGGCGTCAAAAGAGCAATCAGATTGATTTTTCTAAGTGCTCTTCCTATTGCTTAATCTATACCTTGTGTTGTAAGATCAGATTATATATCACCAAAATAATAAAAAATAGGTTTAGGAGGAATTTTATGCGGATGCTTCGTGGGAAGGGATACCTGGTTATAATTCTTTTGATAATCAGTATAATCAGCGGCTGTGCCGGATTAAAAGAGGGCGTCAGCAGTCTTATTTCCGGGACTAAAGATGCGATGTCCGGAATGGAGAAAATGGCGGAGATGGGCCCGGTATTGGAATTCTCCATGGTCTATTCCACTTCGGTCTATGGCGGCGGTTACGCATTTGAAGGGGAGAGCTATAAAGAGGGACAGGGTACGGTATGGCTGGTAGAGAACAAAGATCAGGATAGAGTCTATAGCTATGAGCTTGAAAGGGCTTTGCTGAAAAATTTGCCCGATGGTCTCCAGTGGTGGCAGCTGCGCTATAAAGATGAGCAGGGATCCAAACTCTATGAGTATTTGATCGATGCGGATTACAATATCCATAAAATTCGTTTTATACACCCGGAAAGCGGTGAAATTGTTGAATATATTCCTGAAGAACAGGCAGAGGGAAATGCACAGGCCGACCAGACGTCAGAGGTGGAGAGCATTTCCGAAGAGGATTATGCCGGGCTCAACAGGGGAAAGCAAACTGTAACCGTTAAAGCGGGTACATTTGTTACGGATCACCTGGTTACCGAAGCTGTTGAAGGAGCAGAGGAACAGTACGTCTTCGAGTGGTGGTTGACCAGGAAAGTACCGGGGGGAAGTGTTAAATACCAGGGAACGAATCAGCAGGACAACTCTCAGATGAGAGGAGAGCTGGTAAAAATTAAAAGCGGCTATGTCACTGAGCTGAACTCCTTTTAATCAACTGATTGTAAGATAACTCCAGTTGCACCTGGTTTTATCAGCCGTTTGTTGCACAAGAAGCTCTGTTTTCTGCAGTAGACTGGCAGCAGATAGTTTATGAAGTTGCAGGTATCAGGCCGGGAGCTCCTGGTTCAGATATTCATCATCTTCCATAAATAACCGGTCCAGCCTCTTTCTGGTTATATAGTACTCCTGCTCCTCAAAAAAACCGCCGCTGCATAAAATTGAGATTACCCTGGGGGGAAGCAAGTTCCATATATTCCCGGAGACAGAAATCATGCCGGGTAATGTTCTATTCTTTTCCAGATGAGCGGCAAAGTTTATAACCTCGGAGACGATTTTTCCGGTATCGGAAAAGAACTTGACCCTGCCGGTATCGATGGCTATACGCAGTGATATGTCAATGGGAAAGGCCACCTGACTTGACATGTTGAAAATAGGAATTGTGCTCTGGATCTCAACGGCACACTGAACTGCCCTGTATACCTGATCTTTAAATGCGAAGGCCATAATGCCGCCGTCTCCGGCCCAGGACCACATTCGGCCGTCGAATACTTTTAGCTTCTGTTTCAGGAAATTCCATAATCTATAGTAGAGTTTTTCCATCTTCCTTATGCCGAATCTTTTAACTAATTTGGAATTTTCCACTATATCCAGGCTCATTACGGTAATTTCATAAATCTTTCCATCTTTAAGAGAACCCCAGTTTACCAGTTCCGTCGGATCTTTGCGGGTAGAGATAATTTTCCGTGTTTGAAAATCATAAATAAATCCACTTCTGGCCAGCTGGCTTAAAAAGACCTCCAGACCCTCTACATTAATTTGCCTGCCCAGGAGAATACCCTGATCCAGTTCTGCCACTAATTTTATTAATGGCCCTGCTTGACTGCGGCCGGCTGCCTGTTCTACCAGAAGGTTGGCGCTTTTCCTGGGAGATAAGGATATATGGCTATGTATTCCCGAGAGTCTATTTGCGTCAAAGGAGCCCAGAACCAGTTTGCCCAGTTCATTGATTTCATCAGCGCCGAAATTGATGGTAATCAGTTCAACCAGATTATTGTGTAATGACGGATCCAGCACGGTCACCCCCTGTTCTGCACATGCTGTCTTATATATTCTGTTTTCAGAACAGTGCCCTGCCCGGAATTAGACTGAGCCGGATTCATGCACATTTCAATCTATAAGACAAAAACCGCAGATGTAAAATCAAACAGATAGTATCAAACTATTATAGTATGAAGAAATTAAATTTGCAAGGATCTGGTGTTGAATTTCAGCTGAGCGGCAGGCAATTTCAGCTGTTTTTTGTTGACTTTTTTGTTTTCAAACCTGATCATGGCTCATGAGCCGGATAATTACCATTACTATAAGAACAAGGTGCAGTAAAAGAGGGGAATAACATGAATCGGATTTTTGAGTTTTTCACCAGGCGCCATAAACTGGCTACTCTGTTCACTATCATGATTTTACTGCTCGGTTTGATCACGGTCCGCACACTGAAACGAGATCAATTCCCTACAATTGATCTGGCACAGATGGATATCAGGACTGTCTACCCCGGGGCTTCTCCGGAAGATGTTGAATTGAATGTGACCAACAAAATAGAGGATGCCTTAAAAACAGTCACCGGCATCGATCGCATTATCTCCAGTTCTTTCGAGAACAGGTCGGAGATCGAGGTGTATCTGGACCCCGATGTAAAAGAGATGGATGAGGTCAAGCAGAATATCCGGGATGCAGTTGCAGGGGTTACGGATCTGCCCACAGAGGTTACCGAGTCACCCGAGGTCGATGAGATAACCACGGCTAACATTCCCCTCTTCGAGATGGGCATTTCGGGGAATCTACCCTATGGGAGCTTGAGGGAAATCACACGACGTTTAGAGAAGAAAGTGAAGAGGGTGCGCTGAAGACCTCCGGTTTCGGGTCCAACTGGCCCGCAAAGCCCGGCGGGATGAGCGTTTTCTGCTGAATCTGCCCATTCCCAACCAGCAGGGCCGCCTTATAAGACTTGGAGAGGCGGCCGCCCTGCGCACCGGTCCCGGGCCGAACGCGTATCGCCATTATCAGGGTGAGAGGGCTACCACTATTACGGCCGATGTGGACACGGACGTGACCACGCCGCTTAAGGCGACTAAGGAGGTGCTGAACCATATCAATCTGGAAAAAGACTGGCCCGGAACGGAGATAATTGTGGGCGGAGAGGCCGGCGAGAGCCGGGAATCGATTATACGCCTGGCTGTTGCCTTCATAATCGCCCTGCTGGGTATATATTTTCTCCTGGTGCTGCTGTTTGATTCTTTTACTCAGCCTTTGATGGTGATCGCTGCCATACCCTTTGGCCTTACCGGGGTCATAATTGCCCTGGCCCTGCATGGCGAGCCACTGGGATTTTTGGCCATGACCGGCGTAATCGGCCTGGTAGGGGTGGTGGTGAATGACTCCCTGGTACTGGTCAGCCATATCAATGAGCTTGTCAAACAAAAAACCGGAATGGAGCTCCGGGAGCTGGTAGCCCGGGGAACGGCCAATCGGCTGCGCGCCATTCTGCTGACCACCCTGACCACTGCAGCCGGCGTGTTGCCACTTGCCTATGGTATAGGCGGCTACGATCTATACATGGCCCCCATGGCGCTGACCCTGGGTTACGGCTTGCTCTTTGCCACCCCGCTAACCCTGGTGCTGGTGCCCAGTCTCTATTTGATCGGCAGTGATATGGGAAGAATATTCAAGAGAAAGAGAGCCAGGGCCGGCGATTTTTAGGCAGGGAGCTATTCAACTGTAAGCTTTTTGTTTTTTTGCAATTGGTGTTAATTCGCATTTTCTTCATTTTCTTTTTCCATGTCGTAGCAGCCGTATGATCCCTGCTAATAGATTCATACCTGGTACCTTTTCCATATAGCGTATGTATTCATCACCAAACTGCTGAATAAGACGCTGATCTTCATCCCTGCTGCCCATGTAGACAACCACCGTACCCATGACACCAAGTACCACGAATAACCAGTGTGGGTACCATAATAGTGTAGTCATAAATATTGCGAAAATCCCGCCCAGGTATTGCGGGTGCCTGACCACGCCATAAATTCCTGTATTAACCAGGAGAGTAGTGTTTATAAATGATTTACCTTTTTCGACCCCGCCCCGGCGGGGGAAGATGATTATTGGGGCCATTACCAGTGCCATACCAAATGCCCAGACCGCCCAACCTACTATATACGCCGCCTGATTATGACCGGATACGAGGACGCCGGATAAGACCAGCGGATTAACCGGAAAACATGCTATAGACAATATAGTCAAGAGTGTACTCCATAAAATGTCTTTTTTCGTCCATTTTTTAGCTGCCGACTTTTTATCCTCCTCTCTCGATTTCCAATCACTCTCCGGGGGTTTTATATGTGTTAAGCTCTTAGAAATCTAATCCGAGTTGAAAATCCATTGCATCCATTTGTTAGGCCTATAAAAGCTTTTCTGAGCCTGAATAAACTTCTTCCACTTTCAATACTGCTGCAGCATGACCTGGATGTTGCTTTGGATTCCATTTTTTCATATCCTTAAAAATATCACCTTCTTTGTGGTATTCAATAGCCCCCTTAACTTGAAAAGCCTTGTCTTCATCAGTAATAAAAAGAATAGAACCTTTACTTTCTGCGAGAATGTTTTTCCGTGTTTTGTCAAAAAAATTATCCGCAATCACTATTGTATCTTCATTGAATTTATTCACACAGGTAGCATAGATAGCATTTGGGACTCCATCTTCATCTACAGTTGTAAATATGATAGGTACCTTTTTTTTATCCCATGCTTTACTTACTTTTTCCGGCAATACTGACATTTTTTTCTCCTTTTGCATACCATAATAATTAACGGGTTTTCCGCCGAGCCCGTGAATACTACATTCCCCGGCAAAATATTGCAAGAAAATAAATGTTTAAGTATCCAAAAGCGCTATAATTATCACACGGCGATGTTATAAGGATTGGCAAGTCCAGCCTGGTGTTTATATAATTTCCAAAAAAAACCAGTTGACAGACCATATCTCCTGTGGTAAAAATAAAGCTATAAAGGTTATAACGTTATTACGATAGATCGTTATAATATTAATACTTCACGTACGGACAGTGATTAAGCAACCGGTAGGAGGAAGAAATGACCAGGCTCGATGAAAAAAGTCCTATTCCTCTATATTTCCAGCTCCAGGAAGAGATCAAAAATAAAATTGAGCAGGGTATCTATAAAGTGGGCGATCTGATACCCACTGAAAAAGAATTGCAGCAGATCTATTCAGTGAGCAGGATTACCGTAAGAAATGCGATCGCGGGATTGGTTTTTGAGGATCTGCTGGTGAAAAAGCAGGGTCTGGGAACTATTGTAGCCAGGCCCAGGATGGTGGAGGATTTTTCCAGCCTGAAGAGCTTTACCGAAAAAATGGCGGCACAGGGAG
>JAUVWI010000034.1 GCA_030604195.1 Spirochaetales bacterium | reverse complement strand
TCATGCATCAGGAACCTTTTTTTTGCTTAGATTTCATATCTTTACATGCATTGCTGTAAGGATACTTCCTATAATCACTTTGCGAGAAGGTCTGAATTAATTGATGAGCAAAGTCAATAGGCTATTAGGTTAAATAATTCTCTATTTTGAATCTGCCGATCACTGCTTTCAATTCCGGTATGGTACTTGCATACTTGAGCAGGGTTTCCAGGAATCCTTCAGGAGCCCCGGTATCGAGCCTTTCCCCCTCTATCCTCTTAAAAACTACTTTTCCCGCCTCAGCTAAAGCTCTAACCGCACCGGTGTGAAAGTATTCACCCTCTTTATGTTCCTGCCAGCCCTTTTCCAGGTAGTCGAATATCTCCGGGGTGTAGAGAAAGCGTCCTATTGAGGTTTCCAGGCTGGGCGCTTCTTCCCTGGGCGCCTTTTCCACAATATCGGTTACATGGAGGTTGTCGGCTGCAATGGCGATTAGACCCGGCATGGTTAGATTTCCGAATACCGGCTACCCTCATTCATAATCGACTCTGGAATTCTACCTTCCAAGAACGATATCAATTCCTGATAGAATGAGTTCAGTTTTGTTTGCAGGAAGCTTTCCGACCCTCTCAGTGAGACTGCTCTTGTCCATTGTAACTACCTGAGAAACGTTTGCGACGGAATCTTTTGGCAAGCCTGTCAAATCGGATGAGAGTGACACATTTCCTGGTGCGTCAGCCCACTGCATATTACTCGTTAAAGAGACGCAGATAACGGTAGCAATTCGACTACGGTTTAATGAGTCGCCTTGTACGACTACTACAGGCCGGTGGAATCCGGGCTCAGAACCCGAAGGTTCAGAAAGGTCAGCCCACCAGACGTCTCCGCGGCTGATTGCTACCATGATTCGCGAGCGAGCGTCCTCCGCGCGGCAGTAGTTGCAAACTTCGTATCTTGTTCTCTCAGGCGATCGCAGACACCGTTCATTGCCTCAGTAAGGCTATTAGGCGCATGGCGAGCAAGATACTCTGTTATTGCCTCGGCATAGAGTTGGCTTCGAGATTTCTTCAAGTGGCGAGCGAACCGTTCCGCTTCCTCAAACACTGCTTCAGGGAGAGATATAGCAGTTTTCATACCAAAAGTATAACTCCTATATAGGAATATGTCAAGCCGGCTAGCCAGTATCGTGGCAACAGTTATCAAACGGAGAACTCGGAGACAACGACGAATTACATGAATCTTAAGAAGAACCGTGGAGCCTTGGCAAATCAGGGTCTAACACAGGTTAGTCTGCGTTATGTCTACATTATTCATATTTCGGGTCCGAGAAAATCCTAAAAGGTATCCTTATTCGAGGGTCTGGAGATAAGGGTTGAAAATTTCGGTACTTCGTTTCTTTGTGAGGCTTTGGGGTATATACTTTGACTGCTCGATAATTCCCATCGCAGATTACATCCGCAACCGAAGTTCTTAAGGCAGAAGTCCAACTCAATATATTCGGGCGCTGGACTTTAATATTTCTTGTTAAAATAACAAGATTTCAGGGTATCATAGCATAAAGAACGCTGTCGTAATTGACTGGAAAAACAATATTGAGTATTGTTCGTTGGTAAAGGAGATGAAAAAGGAGAGCTGATGAAAATCTGGATTAAAGTTCTTGCTGGAATTCTTCTTGGGGCCCTGCTTGGCTATTTTCTTGCCGGCAGCAAGGCAACCGTAGAAACTGCTACCTTTATCTCGCTGCTGGTCATCAGGATTGGCCGTTATGTGGTATTCCCACTGGTCTTTTTTGCCCTGATTGTGGGCACTTATGAATTAAAACGGGAGAAGAAACTCTTTAGAGTATATGGAAGAACTATTCTATATTTGGTTTTATCTACCGCTCTGCTGACAGTTGTCGGAGTACTCTCTGTATTGCTTTTTTCACCTGAGCGCATACCTATAATTATTGAATCGGAGGTCGCTTTTGAAATAACCGGTTTTAAAGAAAGCCTGTTTCAGGTATTTCCCACTAATATGTTCGAGGTTCTAACGGCAAGCGGTCAGGTGCTTTTGCCGGTTATATTCCTGGCCTTTATTCTCGGTATTAATCTGGATTTTGAAATTCGCATTACAAATCCGGTGGTCCAGATTCTCGATTCTCTAAGCCGTATTTTTTATCACCTTAATTCACTGGTGGTGGAGCTTTTCGGCATAGGCTTAATTGCTGTCACTGCCGGCTTCTTTTTCACCTTAAGAATTTCTGATCTGACTCTCTTTAAAGAATTATTTATTATTTTAGCATTTAATCTTATTTTAGTTATATTCGGTATCTATCCGGGATTGCTCTACCTTTTGGGAGGAAAAGAAAATCCATATAAGTGGCTTTATGCGGTCATCGGCCCGGCGCTAACCGCTTTTTTTACAGGCGATGAATATCTGGCTATAGGTATGCTGGTTAGGCATGGGAGAGAAAGCCTGGGCGTGCCCCGCAGGGTGGGATCGGCAGTTTATCCTTTATTTGCCTTTTTCGGCCGTGCCGGCACCGCTATGGTAACCGGTGTATCATTTATATTGATTCTTAAGTCCTACTCCGGCCTGGAAATAAGCTTTAACCAGGTACTCTGGACACTGGTTTTTACTTTTTTGACTTCACTGACCCTTGGTTCTGTGCCGGGTATGGGTTCTCTGGTGGCTATTTCTCTGCTCTGTTCTATTTTTGGCAAAGGAATTCAGGAGGGGTATCTTATTCTTAAGCCGGTTGCTCCCCTGTTGATAAGCGCCGGCGTAATCCTGGATGTTGTTACTTCGGCTTTTGTCGCCCTTTTGATAAGCAGACATGAAGGGGTCCGCAAGGAAATTGAAGTGGTGGATTATCTTTAGGGCATAGTATAACGGATGCCTATTAACCCTGAAATCAACATCTGATCCACAAAAGGCAGCTCTTCCCCATCCAAAAGATGGAATATAGGGAATAAAACCCTGATAGATGTTTTTAGTTCAAACTTGTCGTTGAGTTTCCAGGCAGTATATATCTCTGTCTCCGGGTAGGCAAACCTGCCCGCGTAAAAATAGCCTGCTAAAGGAGCGAAATCATCTTTTATATCATCAAAAAGGGGAATTGGCAGGCGGATAAAAATAGCCAGACCAAGCCCTGCTCCTACTTTAAGACGATCATTAATAATAAACTCAGGCCCAATGCGCGCGTCAACCAGGGAAGCCAGAACTAAAAAGTCGCGGTGTTCCAGTTCAGCGGGTGAAGCTTTATTATTCTGATACTGATAATAGGTGCCGAAAAAAAGGGCGCCGCTATTCAGGGTGAAAATCCCCCGCTGCCAGAAAGGGCGGGAGAAGCCGATAGTCGGCATTAAGGGGCTGGGAGCGCTATCCTGGTCGCTGTTAATCAGCAGCTGCAGCCCCCCTTCTACCGTGTAACTGTCCAGGGCCGGCGTTAGGCAGAGAGGAAGAAGCAAGAAGAGAAATAAAAAAATCAGGTTCTTATATCTTTTTTCCATCTTATATTAAGTGTAACACAATTATAAAGATTTTTAATGCCAAAAAGAAATATCTAAAATAAAAATTCCTGCCGTTCCCACATTGATAAAATAAACCTCTTCCCATGCTGCAACCAGGAAATTGTCTTCAATATAGAAATCGGTAAAGATAATATTCTCAGGCGTTGACGGCAGATAAAGGGTTTCAATATCTTTTTCCCCCGGACCTGTTCTTAGTAGAGTGCCCTTAGGGAGAAGGGCAATGAAATCTTCCCCCTGCTTAACCAGGTTAATAGTATAAAGCTCCGGGTCCCGGGCAGAAGAAAAACCCGGCGGATAATATTCGTATCGCTTTATCACTCCTGAATTTCCTTCTTTTAAAAGAAAGTGGAGAGCTGTTGATGTATTCCCCTGTTCTGCCGGAATAAGTTTTTTTATAACTCCATTTATTACCAGTACCAGACGGGAAGGATATTTCAGGTCATTCACCCCCTGGAAAGCAAATGAGTCTTGAAAAAGCAGGCGGTCTACAGACTCTTCCTTTTGCTCTCTATAATTTAACCGGGTATAGTGAAAAAGAGTTTCCTCAGGGCTTGAGTGTTTCCATTCAAAGAGGAATTCATCCTGATCTCTCAGCAGAAAGCTTACTGATTCCCACTCCGGATTCTGCCGCTGAAATGGGGGAATAATAAATCGGTATATACCCTCGCCAGGGAAGAGCTTAATAAGGCTTATCCCCTGAATTTTTAAATCCTGCTGCTGCGCAGTGTTCAGCAGGGTGTTAAAGTAAAGATGGCAGATAAGTGTCCTTTTATCAGGAAAAAGAGAGGTGATGGTCCTGTTTTGAAATATCAGCGGGTCGTAAAAGTATTCAAAGTGGGGATCGGAGAGGGAGGTGATGTCCAGTGAAACTATTCCCAGGCCATTTACCGCCAGGAATACTTTATGCTCTAAAGCGCTAAGAGCGGCTACACGGCTTTGAACCGTCCAGGGTTGAGGCGGGATTGAAGTGGAGGGAGCTTCGGTACTCTCAAAATGGCCCTGTCTAAGGATAAACCATTTGCCGGGCAGGGTTTTTGCTTCTGTGATATGCTCCAGGTCTTTGGGGGCGCAGGAGCTCAGCAGAATGATCAGCAGGGCTGAAAGCAGTAACTTGTTCACCGGGGTCAGTAGGCTTTGGAAAAAACAGCAATTTTGCCTGCCGCACCGCCGCAGTAGATGCAATTGTGATCTTTCAATTCGTCTCTGCCCAATGGAAGCACCCGGATAGTGGCCTTTGTCTGTTCCTTTATCTTTGCCTCACATTCGGGATTTCCGCACCAGGCGCTTTCAATAAAGCCGCCCGGGCCATCAAGTATTTCCTTAAATTCAGCGTATTTTTTTATCTGGTAGGTATTTTCTTTACGGAACAACAGGGCCCGGTGATAGAGGTTATTCTGGATATCCTCTAACAAATTTCCGAGTGTTTCTTCCAGATCTTTAGCGGGAATGGTTATTTTCTTGCCAGTGTCCCTTCTTGCCAGCACAACCTGATTGTTTTCCATATCCCTGGGTCCGATCTCTATTCTTACAGGCACACCCTGAAGTTCCCATTCAGCGAATTTCCAGCCGGGCTTATTCTGTTCGTCATCATCGATTTCAGTTGAATAGCTGGTTTTTATTCTCTCATATAAAACTTTAGCATAGGAAAGTACTTTTGATTTGTTTTGATTGTTAAAAATTGGGATAATAACCGCTTTTGTCGGGGCCAGTTTGGGAGGAATTATCAGCCCCCGGTCATCGGAATGGGCCATGATCATGGCGCCTACCAGCCGAGTGGATACTCCCCAGGAGGTTGCCCAGACGTGGTCGAGCTCACCATTTTGCGTCTGATAAGTTACATCAAATGCTTTGGCAAAGTTCTGTCCGAGATTGTGGGAGGTTCCTGCCTGTAAAGCTTTCCTGTCCTGCATCATGGCTTCGATGGAGTAGGTTTTTACGGCGCCGGCGAACTTCTCTGATTCGGTTTTTTCTCCGGTGAGAACCGGCATTGCCATAAAACATTCAGCAAACTTCTGGTAAACAAAGAGCATGCGCAGCGTCTCTTCCTGTGCTTCTGCTTCAGAGGCGTGAGCCGTATGGCCCTCCTGCCAGAGAAACTCGGTGGTGCGCAGAAAAAGGCGTGTTCTCTTTTCCCAGCGTACTATATTTGCCCACTGATTAATCAGCAGGGGCAGGTCCCGGTAAGACTGGATCCATTTCTTATACATTGCCCAGATAATGGTTTCAGAGGTCGGGCGGATGACCAGGGGTTCATCCAGTTTTTCGCCGCCGCCATGGGTAACTACGGCCAACTCCGGTGCAAATCCTTCTACATGTTCCGCCTCTTTCTTGATGAAACTCTCCGGGATCAACATGGGGAAATAGGCATTGCTGTGGCCGGTTTCTTTAAACATGGAGTCCAGGACACTCTTCATGTTTTCCCAGATTGCAAAACCGCGCGGCCTTATTACCATCGATCCCTTAACCGGGGAATAATCAGCCAGTTTGGCCTGTAATATGATATCAATATACCACTGGGAATAGTCTTCTGCTCTTGTTGTTATTTTTACTGCCATAATTTAACCGTCTATTTATAGATAGCGTTCTACCTTTCTACTCTCTTCCCTGAAGCGTGGTTTAAATGTGACTGGTTTACGCCCGAAACAAACCCCGAGCTCTTCGTAAAAAGAGAGCATTTCAACTTCAACGTGTCTCTGCACAATAGCTTTTTTGGTCTCCATGTAGCGAATCTCGCCGTGGTATATGCCGCTTATCGTTACTCCGGAAATACCATTTAAAAGCGCGGTTACCGCACCGGCGCCCGCTTCCTTGCCGAAGTTGACATCAAAGGCTGATGAGCGTCCGGAGCGAACTAAATGGCCGGGCACCACTTCTCTAGCCTCAGGCGCTTCATAGAGACCGGGCACAAACATACCCATGCACTTCATGAATTCTTTTATTTCCGGATCTTTCTGAAGGCGCTTTTCCAGCTGTTTTCTCACGTACTTGCCTGCACCGGCCAGCTTCTTGTGGCCGAAGGTATCCGTGCCGGCACTGGAATCGGTTATAAAATCCCCGGCTGCATCGCGGATTCCCTCTGCTGCCACGATTATATAGGTTCCGGCGCGCACATCGCTCTCCCTGACTCTTCTAATATAGAGACTCTTCATGTGCTCATATAGAACATCAAAATCAACCGGGACCTCCGGTATAAGAATACTATCAGCATCCGCGCCCAGGCCGCCGCGGAAAGCGGTGTGACCGGCGTATCTGCCAAAGACTTCAATAATCATAATACGATTATGGGTCTGGCCGGTGGTTTTCAGATCCTCGGTGAATTGAGCTATGCGGTTGATGGCGGAATCAGCACCGACTGAATAGGTTTGCAGGTCAAGATCCATGGTCTTGGGGGCATGGATGCAGTTAATGTTGTTTTCGGCAAGATCTACTACTACGCTGCCTGTATCGTCACCCCCGGAAATAACCAGGCCGCCGATATCAAATTTTTTAAGTCCCGCTTTGATACGCTCATATTTTTTGGGATTATCAATTTTTGAGATCTTGACCCGTGAGTGACCTGCTTCGGAGCCGGCAAGGCTTGAATGCACATGATCGACCCTTGAAGAATCCAGCTTAACCAGTTTTTCCATATCAACAAGATTGTAAAGACCGGCATAACCGTTGGGGATTATATAAGCCCCGATATTGCGGGAAACCGCCATCTGGGCTGCTCCCCGCACTACGGCATTCAGGCCGCCGCAGTCGCCGCCGCTGGTTATCAGGCCGATATTTTTGATAGAAGACATTTATATTTCTCCTTAATCAGGCTGGTATTTAACTAATTTTATTTGTCGGCATTTTAATTCGAAAAAGGTTGGGTGTCAACCCGACTGATTAGGGAGGGTTGACAGGCGACCGAATAGGGAGGGTTGACAAACACCGCTTTGATGACAGGGTTAAATTTTAAGAACAGATATCGAAGAATTGGAATAAAAGCTAATCTACTGCCAGCTGAGAATTCAGGAAAGAAAAAGAAGCCTGCTGATTGTAATTTTCTCTTGAAAAATAAGCGTATTACTATCATTGTTCTCTGTAGAGCTATGAATTGGTAAGGAGCAAAATATGGCTGATAAAATAAAAGTCGGTATAATCGGATTGGGGTTTATGGGATCCACCCATTTCAGAATCTATAAACATGACAATAAAGCGGAGATTGCTGCTGTCGCCGATGTAAATCCTGCCAAAATAAAAGGAAATTGGAGCAGCATAGTAGGGAATATCGGTGACAGTGATAATTCAGTTCCTGTAGATATGGCAGGCATCAGAACCTATACCGATGGGATGGATCTCATTAATGATCAGGGCATTGATATGGTAGATGTTTGTGTGCCCACATTTCTTCATAAAAAATATATAATAGCAGCTCTAAAGGCAGGCAAACATGTTCTTTGTGAAAAACCAATAGGTAGAAATCTATCTGATGCGAAAGAGATAACGGCCGAAGCCGAAAAATCAGAGAAGTTTTTTATGACAGCCATGTGTATAAGGTTCTGGCCGGAATACAGCCATGCATATGAGCTTTACAGATCCGGAAAGCTTGGTAAACTTGTCAGCGCGACTTTTAAAAGAATCTCTCCCAGTGTGCATGGTAATAGCTGGGAAGATTGGTTTATGAAATCAGAGCTTAGCGGCGGCGCCTTACTTGATCTTCATCTTCATGATACTGATGCTGTAAGATACTTTTTTGGAAGGCCGGATTCGGTAACAGCGTTTGGTGTTAAGGGGTTCAGAACTGATAGGGGAATTGATCATGCGGTAACAAGGTACGATTATGGAGATGGAACCCTTATAATGAGCGAAGGCGGCTGGGAGTCGGCTAAAGCCGCTCCTTTTGAAATGAGTTTTCAGATTGTTTGTGAAAAGGGAACAGTCAGGCTTTCTGAGCTTGGTTATAAAATAATTTATGAGGACGGAAGTATAGATGAGCCGAAACCAGCAAAACCCGGCATGCCCACCGGTTGGCATGTAGAGATCGATTATTTTCTGTCATGTGTTTTGAAAGGAAAGAAACCGGATAATTACATTACACTTGAAGAGATGAGAGATTCCATGGCTATTATAGAGGCTGAAGAGAAGTCTATAAATGAAAACAGGACCATAGTTGTTGAGTATTAAAAACAGGAGCTTAGTATGGGATATTTTAAAGCGATAAACTACTGGGTGCTTGGGGGGTTTGAGGGAGAAAAATCCCCTGTTGATGCCATAGAAGATGTACGGAAGATGGGGCTGGATGGAATAGAGCTTACATTTGGTGATTGTCTTAAAGAGAATATCACAGAGGATGAATGTAAGAATATACTTGAGGCTGCTGAAAATAAAAATGTAAAGCTTGCAACCCTTGCCACAGGATTTTACTGGGGGTGCTCTCTGGGATCAGATGACGAGGTTGAAAGAAACGCAGCAATAAAGTTCACTAAAAGGTACATTGAGGTGGCTTCCTGGCTCAAAATCGACAAGATACTTGTTGTCCCCGGAGCTGTTGATGTTGGCTGGGATAATTCCCGACCCGTAACATCATATAAGAATGTTTGGAATAATGCGACTGTTTCTCTTTCAACAATCCTGGAAACAGCTGAAAAATACAAGGTAACTATATGCCTTGAAAATGTCTGGAATAAATTCCTGCTTTCTCCGGTGGAATTTAAATATTTTCTTGAGCAGTTTGATTCAGAATTTATCGGTGTTTATTTTGATGTTGGAAATACAATGGTTAACGGATATCCTGAACACTGGATAGAGATTCTGCAAAATAAGATAAAGGCAATACATTTTAAGAATTTCAAGAGAGAAGACTGCGGCGGGTTGCTGCATGGTTTTGGTGATGATCTACTTGAAGGTGATGTTGATTTCAAAAAAGTATTAATAGAACTTGATAAAATAAGCTATCCAGGCCCCATAACAGCGGAGATGATTCCGTTTTCAAGATTGCCTGATCTTGTTCTTCCGGATATGGAGCTTGCGGAAAAGACTGCCGAAGCATTAAGTAAAATTCTGTCGTAAATGCATGTGTGATAAAACCAATTTAGCAATAATCGGCTATGGTTATATTGGAAATATCTATAAGAATGCCTGTGATGAGCTTTGTAGGCAGAAGAAGTATGAGACCTACTATAAGTATGATCTTCCCACCTTGCTCGAGAATTTTAAGCTGAAAGCGATAGTTGATCCGAAGCTTAAGACTGAGAAAAGGAATGGTATTTATTATTTCAATTCCATCGATAACCTCCTGGAGCGAAAAGACTTAAAAATTAACGCTGCGGTAATAGCTACGCCTATTAAAACTCATTTTAACATTGCCGGAAAACTGATAAAGAACAATATCTCTTTACTTATTGAAAAGCCTGTCTGTGAAAATGGCGCAGAAGTGAGAAAACTGATCAATCTATCAAAAAAGCATAAGGTTAGAATTATGCCGGGACATGTAGAGAGGTATAACCCGGTAACATATGATGTAAAAGAGGCTGTTAAATATCGAATCTATGGGAAGGTCCGGGATTATAGATTCATTCGTACCGGTTCTAAGCCTGCACGGGTAACGGATAATCTTCTAATTGACAAGCTGGTGCATGACCTTGACCTGGTGCAGTGCATATTTGGCAATTTCAAAATTTCAAATGTAAAAATAAGAAAAGTTGATAATGAGATAATGGAATGTAATCTGTGCACAACGCACAATAGAGGGTATAAGGGCGAGATATTTTCTTCCTGGATAACTGATGAGAAGCAACGTAAAATAACCATTAACTTTGAAAGAGCAAGGCTGAATGGTGATTTAATCGAAAAACGTCTGGTTATTAACAGGTTTATGGAATTCTCCAAAGAAATTACAGGATACAAAAACAACCAGATTAAAGATCAGCTGGTTGATTTTATAGCGTATAAGCATCATCAAATCAGAACCCTTGTAAATATGCAGGATGCGCTGAAGTCAGCCCTGGCAATTGATGAAATAACCGGGATAGTAAAACATGAATTTTAAAATTGGCATCTTAATTGATTGTTTCAGGCTTTCCTTTGATGATGCATTAAAAAGAGCTGCTGAAATGGAAGTTGACGGTATTCAGATGTACGTTACTTTTCATCAAATGTCATTATTTAATCCGGATGCCTGTTCAGGGAGAGTATTAAAGAAAAAGATTGATAATCATGCTCTTGAAATAGCAGCGCTGTGTGGGGACCTTGGCGGACACGGTTTTGAAATAAAAGAGGAAAATAGATCAAAAATACCAGAAACAAAAAAAATCATTGATTTTGCCCATGAGTTGGAAACAACAATTGTAACCACTCATATAGGTGTGATTCCAGGGGATAAGAATAAAAAATATTACGCAATGCAGGAGGCATTACAGAATATATGCAGGCATGCGGAAAAGATGGGGGTTTTTCTGGCTGTTGAGACCGGCCCTGAGAAATCCTTAAGATTAAAGAGTTTTATCGAGGAGGTAGGCAAGAATAACCTGAAGGTTAATCTAGACCCGGCCAACCTGGTTATGGTTCAGGGCGAAAATCCTGCTCAAGCCGTGATTAACCTTAAGGATTATATTGTTCACACCCACGCGAAGGACGGAAGAATGGTTAGAAAATGTGATCCTGTTCAGATATATAATGCTTTTGCTGAAGGCAATCCTGAGAATATTAATTTCGATGATTATTTTGTAGAACTCCCTCTCGGGGAAGGAAATGTGAATTTTCCTGAATATTTGAAAGCCCTTGAATCTATTGATTATTCCGGGTATATCACCATAGAAAGAGAGAATGGAGAAGATAGAGCTGGTGATATTAAAGCCGGTGTTGATTTTCTTAAATATTTTCAAGACCGGTAGCTGACAGGACCTATCATGAAGAGAATTCAGATACCTTACATTGATTTCAGCAAGAAAAGGCCTCCTCTTGCTGAGGGGACAGCGTGGCTTGACGCGGGAATGACACCGGTTGTAATCGGCGAAGTTCCCTGGCCGGAGTTCTCATACCGGCCTGAAGCATCTTTTGTGGCTGCCTGCTCAAATAATGAGATCTTTTTAAAATACAGAATCCGTGAACAGTATATACTGGCAACACGGGTAAAAACCAATGAAATGGTCTGCAGGGACAGCTGTGTTGAGTTTTTTGTTTCTCCTGGGGACGGCACCTATTTCAATTTCGAATTCAATTGTATAAGCACCTGCCTGGTTGGTCATGGCACTTGTAGAGAGGACCGCGCCCTGTTGAATCCTGAGGAGGTGAATAGCATAGAAGGGTTCTCAACCCTGGGCTCTACTCCTTTTACAGAAAAAAGTGGCAATTTTACCTGGGAAATTACCTGTGCAATTCCATTGGATATTTTTTCAGGGAGTGAATTATTTAAACCGTGGGGAAAGCGATTCAGGGCGAACTTTTATAAATGTGGAGATGAACTTTTTGTGCCTCACTATATTGCCTGGAATCCTATCAAGACAGAAAATCCCGATTTTCACAGGCCGGATTTTTTCGGCGAAATTGAATTCCTGGAAGAGAAGCTATGCTAATAAGAATCAGGAGAAATAAATGATAACCGGCAATGCAGTAATCGGACAATCCGGCGGACCCACATCGGTTATAAACAGCAGTCTGGCCGGAGTGGTTGAAGCCTCTATCAGATCAGCACAAATAAAAAATATCTATGGCATGCAGTATGGGATCGAAGGGCTCATGGAGGAACTTCTGATCAATCTGGGCGCTCAGCCGGAACATATACTTGGAGGGTTGAGAAGGACACCCTCCTCAGCACTGGGATCGTCCAGGCATAAGCTGAAAGAGGCTGATTTCCCGAAGGTGCTGGATGTTTTAAGAAAAAATAATATCAGGTATTTCTTTCTGATCGGCGGCAATGATACTATGGACACTATTAATCGGGTCGAAGAGTACTGCAGGGAGAAAAACTATGACCTGGTTGGCGTAGGTATTCCGAAAACCGTGGATAACGATCTATTCGGCACGGATCACACCCCTGGATTCGCTTCTGCGGCCAGGAGCAATATACTGAATGTAATGCAGGCCGGTGTTTTAGCGAGAGACATGAAGCGGGTGGACAGATACGTGATCTACCAGACTATCGGGCGGGATTCAGGCTGGCTTGCCGCGGCTACCGCGCTGGCCGGAAAAAAAGAGGAAGAAGCTCCCCACCTGATCTACATGCCTGAAAGGGTATTTAATACGGATAATTTCCTGGCCGATGTTGAGCGCTGCATAGAGAAATACGGCTGGGTTTCTGTAGTGTGCGGCGAAGGAATCAAGTTTTCCGACGGCACACCGGTTAGCGCTGCTTTGACAGAGGATAAATTCGGGAATGTCGAGTTCGGGGCCATGGGGGGCGCCAGTGTGGCTATGAATCTGCACAGGATGATTGGGGATAAACTGAACTTAAGAGGCGAATTTCAGATCACGGAGTCCCTGATTATGTGCGCCATGGACAGGGCCGAAGCCAATGACCTGAAAGAAGCCTATCAGTGCGGTTTGAACGCGGTACAAATGGCTGAGGCAGGGGAATCAGGTTTCATGGTTTCTATTGAAAGAGTGGCAAACTCCCCCTACAGGGTGAAATATGGCAAAGCGGCCTTAAAAGAGGTGGCAGTCAGAGCCAGGCCAATACCTGATGAATATATCAATCAGGAAGGCAACTTTGTCAGCGACAACTTTTATGAATACCTGCGTCCCCTGATTTCGGAGCTGCCGGATTATGTTAAGCTGGAGGAAAAATATGCATAATAGAACTGCAGTAGTCATTCACGCCCACCCTGATGATACTGAAATCTTTTGCGCAGGGACTTTGAGATTATTAAAAGACACAGGGTATCGGATAGTTATCGTCACATTGACTGCCGGCGGTATGGGCGGCGTCAATATGAGTGAAGCTGATACAATTGCACTCAGGAAATCCGAGGCTGAAAAGGCTGCAGCTGTTTTAGATGCAGAATATTATTGCCTGGAGGGAAGAGACGGCTACCTCTTTGACTCAAGTGAGCTTAGAATTCAAACAACCGCTCTTATACGCAGAGAAAAAGCGGGATTGGTTTTTACTCATCTGCCTTCAGATTATCACAGTGATCATCGCACAACTGCCAATATTGTGGAGTCAGCCGCTATGCTGGCAACATTGCCGAATGTACCCTGCAATGAGCCGCCATTATCTATTACTCCTTTGCTCTATCATACGGCGCCGCTGGGATTCACCGATCCCCTTGGCTCTAAGATATCCCCACCCCATTTCTTTATTGACATTTCGTCAACAATCGATACCAAGATGGAGATGTTGTCATACCACAAAACCCAGTTGGAGCTGATGCGGGTAATGCACAGGATGGATAATCTATTTGATGACATGAAGAGATATAGTTCTGAACTCGGGGATATGGTCAATGTCGAGTATGCAGAAGCTTTCTGGCAGCACCTTGGCGGTGGATTTCAAAAAACAACACAGATCCAGGAAGATCTAAAGGATTACATTAAGTACCAGTGATCACAGTCTCCACCATAAAGCGGATATTGCGCCCTGCTGAATCCACCTCTTCCTTCTGAATCATGAAGATCAGAGATTTTTCATCAGGCGCCAGGATGATTCTCTTAATGCGGTAAGCTCTGACACCGCTTCGCCAGTAGTTTGGCAGGCCTACAACCAGGTTGCGGGTTTTCCCGGATTTATCTTCAATCGTAAGCACAATATGGAAAGCGGCCGCTGTGTTTTTTCCTTCACCCCTGGTTTTCTGGCTGAGTGTAATATTATATTTTTGTCCGCTTTGAAAATCCCTGAAATTAAGCTCCTCTTTGGGTTCTTCGCCATCCAGGAGTATATATAAAAATCTTCCGGTGGCGATGTGGCTGATATTGTACTTTTTAGTCAGATTGTAAGACTCTTCCAAAAGGCTGAATAAAGCGCCCCTGCCATCGTTGCCCGGCTCTACCGATTCCCGGAATTGAACATGTTTTACACCCTGGGGCAGAAAAGTGTTGCTCTTAACATTAACAAAAAAAATATCAGCATAGGGTGAAGAATTTTTTTCATTTATACCGTATTGTCCGAACATAAAATACCTGGAATCGGGAGAGAAACCCAGGTTTTGGAAGTTGGCAATATCACCGGCAAAGAGGCAGGCTGTAGAAAGCAAAATTACTAAAAGTATCAGATATACTGTTCTCATTCTCCCAGCGTCCTTTACAGCGGCAACCAAAGTTTTATAAGCAAAAGTACCAAATAATGTATTCGGGCGCTGGACTTGATTACTTTTTGCGCTGAACGCGCAAGATTTTAAAGGTAATAGCATGTCGACTCCTATAGAGAGTATCGTAAATTATTGAGTAGCGGTTGAGAGAGAAAATTTATTATTGAACCCTTATTGACAGGCTGTCCGCGACAATTTTCAGCTTATCAAGCAGAAGTTCAAAGTTGGTAAAGTTGAGGCTTTGCTTGCCATCTGATTTAGCCGAACCCGGGTCGGGGTGGATTTCCAGTAATAATCCGTTGGCGCCGGCGGCCAGGGCGGCCAGGCTTGCCGCTCCAACATAGTGCCAGTCCCCCATGGAATGGCTGGGATCAACAAATATAGGCAGATGGCTCAAACGCTTTACCACGGGAACAGCACCGATATCAAGGGTATTACGGGTGGCAGTCTCAAAAGTGCGAATACCGCGTTCACATAGAAGCACCCGGGAATTGCCGCCCTTCATAATGTACTCTGCAGAGAGCAGGAGTTCCTCAATGGTACCCATGGGAGAACGTTTTAGCAGAACCGGTTTTTGGGTTTCCCCCAGAGCCTTTAAAAGGGCGTAATTCTGCATGTTTCGTGCGCCGACCTGGAAAACATCCGTATATTTGCCCACCATATCCACGTGGTATTCAGATAGTATTTCGGTGACAACACCAAGACCGTAACTGGCGGCCCCGGATTTCAGGATTTTTAATCCTTTTTCTCCCAACCCCTGGAAGGAGTAGGGGGACGATCTGGGCTTGAAAGCACCGCCGCGAATAAACTTCAGTCCTGCTTTCCCCAGGAGCACAGCTACACTTTCAATCTGCTCTTCATTTTCAACTGAGCAGGGGCCGGCAATTATGGTAAAAGTATTGTTGTCAATTATAGTGTTGTTTACATCGATTTCAGTATTTTGCGCGTGAAACTCCCGGGAAGAGAGCTTGTATGGTTTAAGAACGTGGATAACCTTTTCCACACCGGGCAGCTGGTTGAATTCGTCTTCGGAAATAGAGCGGTCATCTCCGGTTACACCGATGATTGTTTTCAGTACCCCCCGGCTTAAATGGGGTTGATAGTTCAGGGACTCTATTTTGACGATTGCATTTTGAATTTGCTTTTCTGTTGCATCTTTCTTAAATACCAGTATCATGCAAAGATGATACTAGAAAAACCCCGGTTTTGTAAATAGCTATGATCAGTAATCGGCTAAAGGGGCAGCGACACATGCTTATTGCGGGTTTTATTTTTAACCTGCTTCTGATTGTTATATTTTTTATTACCGAATATCTTCTGCTGCATGGCGGCCTGCTTCTTAAGGAGCTTCACACTGGGCTGCTTATTCTGCTTCTATTCTCCCTCTTTGCCAATGTGGGCTTAAGAAATCTATATATTAAAACCAGCTCACTTGAAGTGTTCTTTCTCCTTCTTTTTCTTTTTTCACTAACTCTTGAAAGCTTAAGGGGGCTTGCTGTTCTCCCGCATTCTTTAAATGCTCCCCTTTATATCCGGAATATCTTGAGCCGGTCTGTATACTGGGGGCGTGTCTTTGGATTGCTTTGCCTTTTTACTTCAAGCCTCTATGGCGTAGGATTTAAGTACAGGAACCACAGCGCCTTAGTTCTTGCTCTTCTTTTTATTTCTCTTGTGCTCTGCAGTATTCTGCCCCTGGATATCACAACAATCCAGGGTGAGCTTCTATATAAATTGGGAGACAGGAAGGGATATATGTTTTTAAGTTATACCCTGGGTCTATTATTGATAATAAATTTTCTGGCAGCAGCTTTTATCCGTTTAAGTAAGCGGTTCCTGATTATAGCCCTGGCTGGTTTATTGCTCATAGTCGGCAGGGAGCTGGTTTTTTCAGGTTTGCAGCCCCTGTTTTTCTTTCCTGGTATTGTTTTGCTGGTACTGGGCACTCTTATCTTTTCAAGGCAAATAGGGATATTCTACCTCTGGGTTTAATTGAGGCTGGGCCGAAACCCTTAAACGAGGTTGATAGGCATTGTGTTGTAAGACAATAATCTCAATTAATTACTAGAAGATAGGTGGCTACCATACCGGTGCCCACGGGAAGAAACAAATTATCGAGATCACCGGAGGGTAAGACTTCCAGTAAGGTGGCCGTTATGGCAATAATAAATGATATCTCCGCACTGCCGGTTACCCTGAAGGTAACCCATAGTACGGCCAGGAAGCAGGAAAGGCTTCCTGCTGCTGTTTTTCCGTTAGTAAAGGGAATCTGTAATCCGCCAATAAGTTTGCCCATAAGGCTGGCCGCGCTATCGCCAAAGGCCAGGGCATATATAGCAATCGCTGCCGCCGGTGCGGGATAAAGAAGCAGGGCCAACATGGCGCCAATACCAAGGGTTACGGGGCCGAGTACAAAGCGTCCCCGATCTCTATAGCGGGAGGCACTGACCGTTAAGCTGGAGATAATAAAAACCGGACTGCCCGTTAAACGTAATTGTTCCGCAAAGGCATAGAACAGGGTGCCTGACGCTAACAGCAGCATGGTAAACTCTTTATTCATTGCCGCTAAAAGGGGCACCAGGGAGATAAGCAGGTGAAGGCTTTTTCTTATTAATTCAATTTGTACATGTTCGCCAACTATATGGCCATGTCTGATAGTCGTAATAATTCTTTCCATAGTTCTGTAGTAATAGTATATGCAAATAACGGGCCAAGAGGGTAAACGGGATAACCTAAATAAATCTATAACCGGCAAGGAATTAAAATGCTATTTTTCTTCGATTTTGTTGTTCGCCGGATTTTGTGCAATAAATAATACTAGTTTTTCAAAAAAGAGCATATATCTATATGCTGTTATAGCCATTCAGGCTTTTACCTGATCTTTTTCCGCAGTTTACGCAGGTTGGGTCTGGTTTTTCGGTTCTGTTTTTCTTTTCGGGCCAATTGGCGAAAAATAAAAATCCCGGAAATTCCGCCGATAATCATCAGGAAGCAAAGTATCTGGCCGGTGGTGAAATTAAAGAGACTGAATTGATAATTGGGATTATCTATTTTCACCAGTTGTATGGGATAGCCTATCTCTTTATCAGGCTCACGAAAATATTCAATAATAAAGCGGATCAAACCATAACCTATCAGGTAGGCGCTTAAAAGAAAGCCTTTAAAGGGCCTGCGTTTTCTCAAGACAAACCAGAGTACAGCCCAGAGGAAGACCCCCTCAAAAAAAGCTTCGTATAGCTGGGATGGGTGGCGGGGCAGGTTTACCCACGGCTCTCCATTTATAGCCATGCCTACCCGTACTGCGATATCATTTACCCAGGTTTGTGCAGCCGGAAATTTTTCAGCCGTGGGAAAGACCATTCCCCATGGCACAGTGGTTACTCTGCCATATAATTCAGCATTGATAAAATTACCCAACCTGCCAAAGGTATAGCCTAAAGGAGCGGCGGTAACCAGCATGTCCGTCCATTCCCAGATATCCAATTTTTTAACTCGTAAGTAGATAATACAGGCAATAAATGTGCCTACAAGGCCTCCGTGATAGGACATGCCCTGGAGTCCGGTAAAAACGATCCTGCCGTTTAAAACGGCAAAGGGGAGTATGGTCTGCAGCGGATGCTTGAGATAGTAGCCGTCTGTATCATAGATAGTAACGGCGAATAACCTGGCGCCTGCAAGAAGGCCGATTATGGCCCAGAAAAAGAGATTTAAGGCTTCATCCTTGTTTACTTTTAATGATTTTTCTTTTATCTGCAGCTTAAGCAGGGTAAAGGCAACAAAAAAAGCTACCAGGTACATTAAACCATACCACCGCAGGGGCAGGCCTGGTATTATTTCCGGGTGCAGCCAGCCGGGAAAAGTAAGGTACAAAATATCCTCCTAGTGCTCGCCCTTTAAGGGCTTCTCCTCAATCTTACCTGTTTTAGAGTTGAAATAAAAGATAACCTCTTTCTGGGGGTTGAGTATTTCACGGGTTCGCCCATGGCTCTCTAAAACAGCCCCGGGGAATATGGTTCCCTTGACTGTTATCTCAGAGGGGAAGTGCTGTTCAAATTTTTCCCTTAAATTAAAAAGACGATGACTGCTTTTTTCTATAACCTGCAGGTGATGCAATTTTTCCTTGCGCAGCTTTTCCAGCCAACTCCTATCTACGACCACGGAACGTTCTAACTGTTTCATGTCGCTGTCTATTCTGGAAATCGAATTTTTAAGTTTTTCAATTGCCTTTTCTTCCAGCTCAATCCGGTCTCTGACCAGGTAATCCTGGCCGAAGAATATATGTGTCGGTATTCCTATGGCTGAACCTATGTTCCTGGCCTTTAAACCCTTCCTGACCCGCACAAACCCGCCGATAATATGACCTTTATCCGATTCCATGGTCAGTCTGCCGTTGCATTTTATATTGCAGCGCAGTGCGGAATTCTGTATCCGGATGTCACCCGAACAGAGCAGATTAGCCTGCTCGGCAAAATTAACTTTAATATTCTTTTTAGCCCTGAGAATTGCCTTATCGCCGCCCTTAACTCCCTGGAGTACGGAAATATCATCCGCCGCTGAAAGCAGTGATCCCTGCACAGTTTCCTGGACTATTATGCTTTCCCCTGAGACAACGGTGAAACCGCTTAAGACCGAACCCTTGATCAGCACCGAACCGGAGAACTTAACATTTCCGGTCTTAAGATTAACACTCCCTTCTATTGTGTGCACATTTAATACTTCCAGGACATTACCATTCTGGATAAGCTCTCCCGACTCCTCTGCAATAAACCTAACCGACCCGTCGTTGCTCTCTTCTTTTTTTACATTTTTTCCCGCTTCCAGACTGGCCGGTGTGTTCTCCCTGGCAGGGATCTCTTTGCCGGTAACATCCCAGCCATCCTTAGCCGCGGCAGTTGGTAATATTTCAGCCAGTAGAGCGCCTTTCTGCACAGAGGTTATCCGATCCTGCTTTTTATAATTGGCTCTGCCGTCCCCCGTAATGGTAACCCGGCTGCCTGAGGCGCGTTCGATATGAAAGATTAATTTTCCACCCTCATTTTGCTCTGGTTCCAACCCCTGAGCAATCAGCAGCTTTTCTACAGCCTCTCCACACCTGGCCTTTGACACTGCGGCTGCTACCTTTTCCTGATCGATACCTCCGGTAATTCCCTCTTTCTCAATTTCCTGTTTTACTTTTTCACTGTCAAACGGCATGCCGCTGCCCTTATGCGGTATAAGGGATATAAAGCCTTTCATCCGGTCAGCTTCAAGAGTAACCCGGATTTCACTATCCTGATGAAGGCGGGCTCGCAGAAGAACTGTATCCCCTTGCAGGCCGCGCTCAAGAATACCGCGCACACTGCATAATATTTCATTCTTAACGCGGTGAACATTTTCAAAATATTTAATTTCCGGTTCTTTTCCTTTGAGACCGGGTAGTACAGTGCCAAAGACATCGACCCCGGGTTCCCCGGCGGTTGCGGCTTGAATCTCTGCAACTTTAGTCTGCTCTGCCACTGAGGCCATTTCTGTCACTGAAGCAAGTGGAAATTCTTCTATAGACTCAATTTGTTCAACCTGATCCTGACCAGCCTGGAATGTTTCTTTCAGCTCATCGGTCATTTTCTTATCGAAAAAGGGAATCTGCCATTTTATAGCGCCGTCTTCACCCTGAGTCGGCTCTTTACCCGCAACTATGAGGAAGTTTTCCAGGATCAGATCTTCACCATGGTAAAACTTGAGCAGGACCTCTTTTACCTGGGCAATATCCATCCCTCTAAATTTCTTTTGGCGGATGGCATCGCCGATTTCCTTTAGGGAGAGGGTTCTGCCTTCCCCCCTTCCCTTTTTCAAGGTTAACCCGGCTTTCATTTTGTCGGGCGGAATATCAATACGGATCATCGCATCCAAAGTGGAGCTGATCGATTTTTGCTTCAGCGGCGAATTGCCGGCCACAGCTTCTTCAAGAATGTTTTGCAATTCGCCGCTGGTAAGCAGTGCATCACGCCCGAAACCGAGCTCTTCACATTCCTCAAAGATAAGTTCGGCAGCGGGGAGTGACGCGTTGGCAGTTCCGGGATCTAAATCAATAAAACAGGTGATCCCGTTTTTGGAGGCTGAGATTGTGAAGGTATGTTTCTTATAGGGAATAAGCTCGGTCCAGTTATCGCTGCCGCGGAAAAAACCGGATACCTCTGATTGAATGTCAGTTGCGCTTTCCCGTATATTATCGCTCAAAAAAATACCTTCGGAAATCTCATTATCCACGGGAAGTTCCTTACCGAAGATATTTTCACCGCTGATTCCCTTTCGCGAAGGGAATATTGTGGCTATTTTTTTCCCCGCTTCAACATAACCAGTTATTTTTATTGATGGTTCCACCTCAATCTTTACTTTCTCTGCAGAATTGCTGTAAACAACCGGCGGGACGTCGGGAATTACCTTTTTTAACTCCCCTGCTATTTCTTCAGGGATTTCCAGCGGCTCATAATGCAGCTTTGCCGGTTGGGGGGGCTGCGGCGTGGTGCCGCGGGCAGCTACAAAGGTATAGGGTTTGCCCTGCTGCCCAATTTCAGAAAGAGCAGCCTCAATAGCTTGCTGATCTATGCCGGCTACGATCTCTTTCTGCTTAAGCAGTTTAAGTACTTTTTCCTTCTGCCACTCTTCTCCCTCATCTCCTGAAGGGGTAAAGCAAAGCCTGGCTTCCAGTCCTGACTCATCAATTTCCAGTTCTATTATGCCCTTTATTAATTTTGCCATTGTTTAACTATTTATATACTCAAGGGTTATATCCCTGTTTGATTGCCCGCACCAGTTTGGTTTTCAGCAGCTGATTTTCTTTTTTAAGCTGAGACAACTCAAAGTGCTGGGATTTTATGGTCTCAACCAGATCCCCTGTTGTGAGAGTTCCGGTATGTAGAAGCTCTTGCAGATTATATAGTTTAGCCTGGAAATCAGATTCCGCCTCCAGAGCGGCTGTCTGGAAACTCTCTTCAGCGCTGGCCATCTCAATAAAACCTTCCTCCTCTATTTCACTCTGTATGAGTTTGTCGCTGATTCTGTAGATAGCCTGAGAAAGAACTGAGCTCGGTTTATATTTAATTATAGGCAGGCGGGCGTTAAGGGAGATACTCTGAAGATCATCACGGTAGATTACTCCCAGATGCTCCAGGGTAAGCCCCAGATATTCCTGCACTGATCTTCTTAATTTTTTTGATTTTTCATCGTCCTCAGGATCTTCCAGCATATTGAGAATCAAACGGGGACGGAACCTGCTGATCCTCTGCTGAAAGTTGCGGTGGATTGCCGGTTCCATCTGCTTCACCCACTCGAGAATATGGGGAATATAGACTTTTTGCAGTGTGCTGCCCTCCCGGCGCATTTCTTCCAGGTGTTTATAGGATGCAGAATCTTTGGGGAATAATGAGTACATCAGGCGAAACACGCTGTTTTTGAGAAAGAGGTAAGCATTTAAAATTGAAATAAGCGAGGGAGTTGCTACAATCAGACCGGTGCCGCTCATCAGGAAAAAGTCCAATATATTATAACTTGTGCCGGCGCCGAGATCAATTATTACAAAATCCGCTTCCAGGGAGAGGATCTTTCTCATCAGTTTCTTTTTCTGGAAGCTCTTGATATTGGCCAGGCCGGGAATTTCAGCGTCTCCGGGAATGAACCGCAAGCCACTGTAGGGGGTAGGTAATACAATATTCTCGAAGGGCAGTTTGGTATTGCTCAGGTAGGTGCCGATTCCTTCAGCCACGGAGCGAAAACCGAGTATGGTATGTATGTTTGAACCACCGAGATCAAGGTCTACAAGCACTACATTTTTTCCGGCCTGTGCTAGAGCAATTGAGAGATTCGCAGCAATAAGAGATTTCCCGACACCGCCTTTGCCACTGCCTAGCGTAAGGATCTGCATGATACTCTCCTGTTACAGATCATGAACCTGGGTCTCTTTGAAATCAGGGAGAGAATCAAGATTTTCACTTCTACTGATTTCAGGCTCCTGTTTCTGCATTCTATATGATAGTAAAAGACCAAGGAAAATCAAATCAAAAAAAGTGATAAATAAAAGCAGGATTACCGGGGCAACCGAGAAAGGTAGAAATACCAATTTAACAACCTGCAATACAGGGCCAATTGGTTCCAGCAGTATAAGCAGTAAACTGGAAAAGAGACCTAATATCTTACCCAGGCGCAGGAGGTTTAGCAGGATGCCGTATTTTATTTGATCATAGTAGAGAAGGAAAAAGCCGGCCGGCATTATTAAAGAGCCGGAGCAAAGTATGATCAGCCAAAAAATGGATTGGCGGTTGGCGCGGATTATCGATATATTAACAACTATTACGGTTATAAAGAGCATGAAGAAACGCAGCAATTCCCAGATTGAAGCTGATAAAAGGAGTTTTCTCTTATTAATCATTTGTAGGCGGAGTTTAGCTTTTGTTGTATAGTTGGGTCAAGAGGGAGCATTGTAACCTAAGAAATGTGGCAATAAAATGGGGGATATTGGAATGAAGTTGAAAGAAAGAACTATTTGGATTGGGATTACAGCCTTCTCATTGGCAATTATAATACTGTTGTCCTTTTCTCCAGGCGTCCTGGCAGGGGAGCGTGACGCTGAATCTCAAACCCTGCTGGAATTGTTTTATGAGGTCTTCTATTTTGTTCAGGATAATTATGTTGATGAAGAAAAGGTTGAATCGAATAACCTGATGGAGGGCGCGCTCAAGGGCATGTTTGAAGCTCTGGATGATCCCTACTCAACTTACTTAACCAGTGAGGATATGAGACCCATGAACGACACCACAACCGGCAGATTCGGGGGTGTGGGGCTGATCATTTCCAAAGTGGAAAAAGGAGTACAGGTAGTATCACCAATTGAAGATACACCGGCCTATAAAGCGGGAATATCTGCCGGTGATCTTATTATCGCCGTGGAAGGTGCCTCTGTTGTGGATTCAACTATAGATGAAGTGGTGAATGTTCTCAGGGGTGAGCCTGATACTGCTGTGAAAGTAACTATACAGCGGGGAAAGAGGCTAATCTTTGATGTGACTATAATTCGCGGCTTAATTGAGGTTCCTACAGTGAAGCAGGCTTTAATTCCAGGGGGAATTGGCTATTTGCGTATAATTCAGTTCACACCGCTGACCCCCTTCAGAGTAAAAGAGGCCCTGGCTTTTTTTGAAGAAAGCGAATATAAAGGGCTTATTGTGGATCTGCGCAGTAACCCGGGCGGGCTTCTGGATTCTGTGGTTAAAATCGGCGATATGTTTATTTCCCAGGGACCGATTGTCAGCACCCGTTCCCGGGTGGTGTCGGAAAATCAGGTTTTTCCCGCTTCACGCAAGGCCACCATGGTAGACAGGGATATCCCGGTAGTAGTTCTTATAGACCGTGGCTCAGCTTCGGCTTCTGAAATCCTGGCCGGAGCCCTGAAGGACACGAAGCGGGCCACCCTGCTGGGTGAGAAGTCTTACGGCAAGGGTTCGGTGCAGCAGATCCGCAGAATCGGAGATGGGGGTTTTAAGCTTACGATGTCCCGCTACTATACGCCCTCGGGTGTAACAATCGATAAAGTGGGTATAATGCCTGATAAAGAGATCAAGGAACCTGAGCTCACTGAGGAAGAGGAGGATTCCTTCTCGCGCCTTTTAAATGAGGAATTGGTAAAAGATTTTGTAGACCGCAATAATCAGCCCGGAGAAAGAGCGATAGCTTCCTTTATTGAAGAATTGAGGGGTGTAGATATCAATCTGCCGGATCGTTACATACGCAAACTGATCCGAATTGAGGTGAACCGTACCAATAATAATCCGCCGGTGTACGATCTGGAGTATGATCTTGTGCTCCAGGAAGCGGTGCAAATGCTTAAATGAGGAACTTTGTTCTCCCTGAAGGTTTCAAGGATGAAAGAGAATTAAGGATCAGCGGCGAGCAGTTCCATTATTTGAGACGGGTGCTGCGTTTAAGAGAGGGAGATGAGTTATCCGGAACAAATGGAAAAGACAGAACCTATGCCTTAAGTGTGGGAGAAATCAGGAGAGATAGCCTGACCCTTTTGGTGACCGGTTATATGAAGAGACCGGTGGATAATTGCCGGATATCTCTTCTGCAATGCCTGCCCAAAGGAAAAAAAATGGATCTAATAGTCCGGCAAGCGGCCGAGGCTGGTGTATGGCGAATTATACCGCTCTTCAGTTCTTATTCCATTCCGAGGGTTGAGAATGCAGCGGCGCTGGAAAGAAAGGTGAGCCGCTGGCGGCGAATTATCAAAGAGGCTCTTCAGCAGAGCGGCAGTCTCTGTAATACCAGTGTTGAGCAGCCGCTAAACATGGAAGCCTTTGTAGTGGATAAAGAGATTCAGGGGTTGAAGATATTTTTTCACCAGGAACCCATATCGCGGTTTTCTTTGCATGGGCTGCTGGCCTCTGGTGAGCGGGATATTACTCTGCTCATTGGACCTGAGGGAGGACTGGCAGAGAAAGAGATTGAGTTTTTGAAAGGCGCCGGTTTTTTCCCGGTTTATTTGGGCGGCAGGGTATTGCGCTCAGAAACGGCGGCCCTATTTACCGTTGCCGCAGTGCAGACAATTCTTGAGGAGAAGAGTGTTTGGAAAATAGCGAAGTGAAGAAGATAAATCTTCTTGGAGTTCCGGTAAGCAACTATGATAATGAAGGGGCTTTAAGAGCTTTAAAGGTTTTTTTGGTTGACGGCAAACAGCATCAGGTGGTATTTCTGGACAGAAAGGGATTGTTTAGAGCCCGGCATGATGCTGAATACAGAAGATGCCTGCAGCAGGCATCGCTGGTGCTTCCCGTAAGCGGACAGCTGGTAAAAAGTGCGAAATTATTGAAACTCGACCGGATCTACCGCTTTTATCCCTTTGAGTTTATCATCCGGCTGCTCTCTTTGGCTGAAAGGTTGAATCTTTCGGTTTACCTGTTAGGCGCCAGAAAGGGAGAGCTTGAGAGAGCGGAAAAAAATCTGCGGGATTCTTTCCCCGGTCTCTCTGTAGTTGGCCGCTTTTCAGGCTATTATTCTAAAGGTATGGAAAAAGATATTATATTAACAATAAAAAAAACCTCTCCGGCTTTTCTACTGGTAGGCGGCGGAATACCCGGACGGGATCTCTGGATACTCAGACATAAAAAGGAGCTTAATAACGGGGTTTTTCTCTGGGCGGATGATTGTTTTGATATCTTTTCCGGCAAGCTTAATCATCCGCCAAAGTGGCTGATTAAATCAGGCCTTGAGTCCCTGTTCGGATTATATAAACGCCCATGGCGGCTGTTATTGATCTTTCCCTATTTATACTACTGGGTTTTATCCCTGGTATATAAAATATTCAAACTCTAAAAAACCATTTAGGAGATTTAGTAAATCTCGTAAAGCTGCAGGTATTCGTAAAGTTCCTTAAGATCGATTTTAGCCGCTTTAATAAAGATCTTACCCAGGGCGTTTTGAATTACTGGAATAAAGAGTAGAAACCCCAAAAAATCGGTGATAAAACCGGGAGTCAGCAGCAGAACACCGCCAATAAGTATACCCACGAGGTGAATAAATTCATGTCCCGGATACTCGCCCTCTTTGATTTTCCTCTTAAGAATAGTAAGATTTTTTCTGGTGCCGCACAAAGCAATTAGTATGCCTAATAAACCGGTAGAGGCGGCCATACCCAGGGTAAAGTAATTACCCAGCATACTTCCTAAATAAAAGAGCAGAAAGGTCTCAAAGAGGGGCAGCAGAGAATAAAGCAGGGCAAGGAGGAGCAGCCTGGTAATGAAGGCGTGTTCAAGAAACTTGAAAAGCAGCTTGATATTGGACATGATGGCCAATATTAGCATGGAGTACGCAGGGCGGCAAGTGTTAAGTTATTCTAAAACTCCACTTGAATTATGTTTAGGTTTACCGCTATCTTCCACTTCCCTATCTGTACTTCCGGCAGAATTTTTCAGTAATCACCAGAAGGTCCCTTCCAAGACACTTTCGCACTCTTGCTCTAATGATATCAGGGATATCCCGGTAGAATGCCTCAGCAATGCCTCCGGTTATGCAGGCAAGTGTATCACTATCGCCTCCAAGTGAGACAGCGTTCCGGACTGCATCCTCATATGACACGGAATCAAGAAAAGCAACTATCCCCTCCGGTACGGTTCCCTGGCAGGAAATGTCAAAGCCGTACGTGGGCCGGATGCTGTCCACGGTTCGCTGCAGGTTGTATCCGAAACGCCGGCTGATCTGCACTCTGATCTCTTCCTTACTATGACCTGTTCTGGCCAGAAACACAGCGAGGGCTGTCGCCTGGGCTCCTTTAATTCCCTCAGGATGGTTGTGGGAGATTTCGGCAGTTTTCTTAGCTTGTTCAAGGACTTCGTCTACTGTCGTAAATGCGAAGCCAACAGGACTGACGCGCATGGCAGCCCCATTACCAAAGCTGTTGTATGGCTGCGGATTGTCCGAGAAAAGCCAACTATTGAAAGATCCGCCATATCCTGCTCGTGGATAGCGTCTTCCAATTTCTATAATCGATTGCCGGTAAGAGCGGCCTTTGAGAATGGCAAATGCCACCGCACAAGTCAGAACAGTATCATCTGTGAAATTGCAACGGGGATCAAAGAGGGGGAAATTCTTGGTTTTGATTTGACGGTATTCATAAACTGAACCGATAATGTCTCCAGCGATGGCTCCGATCATATCCATTCCATTGTCATGTTAAACGACACTAACAAAAAAAGTATAAACTGGTAGCAAGAGTATAACCGGAACCATTAGAATATCATACCCGCTGCTATCCTGTTCCTCCCTACTCCCCTATTCGAGTGTTGAGTGCAAGAAATAATGGATGGACTCTAAGTTTTTATGCCTTGAAGCTTGCGGTGAGGCCGGGGATGTAATAGCATAAAGGTTATGATCCGCCTGCTGTTTATCGATGATGACCCAAAGGCACAGCAGACCCTGTCCCTGGTGCTGGAGGAAGAGTATAAGGTTTATTCAGCCTATACCGGGTTGTCCGGAATTGAGCTTGTTGAAGAGATAGACCCGGATATCGTTCTTCTCGATATCAACCTTCCGGATATCGACGGTCTCGAGGTACTGGAAAGAATCAATAAGTCCGTCCAGGCGCCGCCTGTAATAATGCTCACTGCATACTCTGATGTCCATTTAGTCAAGGGAGCTATTCAAAGGGGAGCCTACGATTATATTGTAAAACCCTTTGATCTGGAGAAGCTTAAGGGAACTTTGCGAATGGCTTTACAGAGCGCGGCACCAGATAGGGATTTTGCCGCAACCGGTGCAGATGAGGCTCTCAATCTTATGGTTGGTCAGGGCAAAGCCATAGGGCTGGTCAAGGACCTGCTTATACGCTACGCTCCTGTCGATTCTACGGTGCTTGTTCAGGGAGAAAGCGGAACAGGCAAGGAACTGGCCGCGCTGATACTGCATAAGCTTTCACAGCGCCGCAGCGCTCCCTTTATTGCCATCAATTGCGCTGCCATACCGGAATCAATCCTGGAGACGGAGCTATTCGGCTCGGAACGGGGCGCTTATACGGATGCGGTGAGCCGCCCGGGTTGTTTTGAACGGGCCAATGGCGGCGTGATATTTCTTGATGAGATTGGTGAGATGAGTTACGCCTCTCAGGCGAAGCTTCTCAGGGTACTCGAAGCCAAGGAGGTGACCAGAGTAGGGGGAAGTGGGACAATCCCCTTGAATTTGCGGGTTATATCGGCTTCAAACCGGGATTTGAAAGAGGAAAAAAGAGCGGGACGTTTCCGGGAAGATCTGTTTTATCGGATAAGTGTTTTACCGGTGAAAATTCCGCCATTAAGAGAGCGCCTTGAGGATATCCCATTGCTTGCTTTTAGCATGCTAGGCTTGATGTCTGATGATTCCAGGCAGATAAGCGTGGAATCAGTAGATAAGTTAAAGGCTCATGCGTGGCCAGGAAATGTAAGGGAGTTACGGAATGTAATGGAGAGGGCATTGCTCTTTTCAAAGGGCAGACTGATTCAGCCTGGAGATATTGTTTTTGAATAAATTACTGCAGATGCCGAACGTGCAGACCCTCCAGAAGCCAGATTCCCTGTTCCCGCATTTCTTCGGTAGAGGGTGAGGCTTTAGCTAACAATAGAATGCGGTCATTCAAAAAGATCATTTCAGAAGATGGATTTTTCGGTTTGCGGTTGGGGAATACGCTGAAAAACTCCTCGCCTGCAAATAAAACGAAACAGTGGTAACTCCTGACCTCCTCCAGGCCAATCCATTCGCCGGCTACCATTTCAACCATTACTTTAAAGGAATCTCTTTTCTTATCCAAGAATTGCAGGTTTGAAACAGTGCCATTGAGTAGAAGGAGTTTTCCATTCTCCAGAAATTCAGATTGTTCAAGATTCTTTAAGCTGGTGGAGAACTCCACAATCTTGTCGAAGTCACTCTTGCTGTATGCCGGCAGGCTTTGATGGCAGAGAAGAAGAGCAGGAAATAATAGAATGAAACTGATTTTTCTTTGCATAGCTTAAGCACCTCCGGCAAATTTTTGATTGTATATTAGAACCTAACGCTGTACAGGTCAAGAGTGAGTATTGCGTCAGTTTAGATTGATCCCTTTCCGGGTGGCCAGCCCGCTGATCTTCTTGAAAACTATTTCCATTCTCTTTGCTTCTCTTCCTGAAAGCCCGGCTCTGGCTAAGATATCACGGAAAAACCTTGCCCACATTACGACTTTCTTTAGGATTAACGAGCACGATCCTTATTTTTTTTAATGCACTATCTATAGGAAAGTTCATGTGGTAATTTGACAGATAGAGTGATGAATTGTCAAGTTTGAGTGTTTCGCCGGTAATTCCGATACTTTTTATAACAGGAGAAGCTTAAATTTGAATCAGCAGGCAGAGAATAACTGTAAATTCTCATAAAAAGGCAGTCAAATTTTTTAGGGAGAATTATTTGACAAGGTTGGTTATACTATATAATATATATAACTGATAAGAGGAATTTTGAAGGAAAAATATGAATAATGATATTGTAGCTGGGTTCGATGACGATAAAGACGACAGCTTAAAGATAAGGCTTCAGAAAATTGATGAGGTACAGGGTTGTCTCGTTCTCTATTTAACCGGATATATCGATACTTATAATTCCAACTATTTCCAGAAGAGAGTGATCAAATCCATCGAATCTGGCTTTATTCGCCTGGTTTTTCACTGCGGCGGCCTCAATTATGTGTCCAGCACGGGCATCGGTTCCTTCACCCACTTTTTGAAAGCAGTAAAGCCGCGTGGCGGCGACCTGGTGCTTCTGGAAATTCAACCAAAGGTTTACGAGGTTTTCCAGTTACTCGGTTTTTCCCAATTTTTTAATATAAAAGAGAATTTAGAGGAATCTGTGGCTTTCTTTGCCGATAAAGGGGATCAGGAAAAAGCGGGACCATTCCCCAAAATATTCAAATGTCCTATTTGTTCTAAAAAACTCAAAGCTGTAAAAGCCGGAAGGTTCCGCTGCTCTGAATGCAAAACAATTCTGGCAATTGATAACGCCGGACAGGTCTTTCTCGGTTAAGGGATTCTCTCTATTCTATCTGAATAATTATTTACATGAGACTACCATGGGTTTGTGGTTGCACAACCCACTACTGTTTTAAGGGTATCTCAGGAGGATAAAATGGGGCTATTTAGCAGGTTCAAACGAGCTGTTACAGCGAATATTGATTCCATGATCAGTAAAGCAGAGAATCCGGAAAAAGTACTGAATCAATTGATTACTGAAATGCATGGCCAGTTAATCGAGGCTAAGAAGAGTGTTGCTTTAGCTATTGCCGATGAAAAGAAACTGGAGAGATTGTATAATCAGCAGATAGCCCAATCAAAAGAGTGGGAGCGCAAAGCAATCCTGGCCCTGGACAATGACCGTGAGGATTTAGCCAAAGAGGCTCTACTGCGGAAACAGGAGTATGACCGGTTAGCTAAACAGTATAAAGAACAGTGGGAGGCTCAGCATTCAGCAGTGGAAGAACTTAAGGGTACCCTCAGGCAGCTTCAACAAAAAATAGAGGAAGCGCAGAGAAAGAAAAATATGCTTGTAGCCCGGGTAAAACGAGCTGAAGCGCAGAAGAAAGTTCAATCCACTATAACCGGATTGGATGATACCTCTGCTTTCGAAGCCTTCGATCAGATGACCGCTAAGGTTGAGCAAATAGAGGCTGAAGCTGATGCCCTGAATGAGATGGAGAAAGCCAAGCAGGAAGAAGATACTATAGAAAAACAGTTTGAGGCTTTAGAATACTCTGAATCTTCTGCTGATATCCTGCTGGCAGAGCTGAAAGCCAGGATGGCCCGTTTAGAGGACCAGCGCCCACCGGACCAGAAAGAAGATACTAATAACTCCGGCAGCGGATGACTGCCGGAAAGACTATAAAAGTTAATCTCGTTTGTAAAGATCCCATTCTTATAGAGAAGCTGAAGCCATATAAGGAACGCCGAACAGAATTGGACATTATCTTCTCTGAACAGCCCGTGGCCGGGCAGGGAAAGGCCGATGTTTTTGTGCTGCCTATAGAAATGATCCTGGAGCACCCGGTTGACCTGCTTTACGGGCAGTGTGGTATTTCGGTGATTGCCTATGGGCCCGGGCGCTATCTCAGAAGGGGATTTATCTCCGGCTGTATGGATTATCTGAAAAATCCCTGGGATAGTGAAGAACTGGAGTGCCGGGTTGATAGAATAATAGAAAAAAGGCGGAAACTTTTCTCCTTCTCCTGGGGTGATTTCACTTTGGTAGAAGGCCGACTGAACTGTGCAACGGTAAAACTGGGGCTCTCTGTTCAGGAAAAGATTATCTTAAAAAAACTGATTCTGAACCGTAATCAACCGGTTTCCCGGGATGTTTTGTATTATGCCATGTGGGGCAAGCCCTACACAAAAAAGAGCAGAGTTGTTGACATGCATATATCCTCTCTGCGCAGGAAACTCTATTCCCATTTACCGCAGAGTAAAGGCTGTATTACTTCACTAAAGGGTATTGGTTACCTGATCTCTTAAAGGAAATTAATAAAAATAGGGCCTGGCCAGATGGTCTTCTATTTTTTGGATGAGCTCTTCAAAGGTAAATGGTTTGACCAGATAATCAGAAGCACCGGCGCGTTGTGTTTGTTCTATTGTCAGGTTATCGGAACGTGAAGATATCATAACAATCGGAACCTCCAGATAATTTTTGATTTCCCTGAAGGTTTGGCAGATCTCAATGCCGTTCATCCCGGGTAGAGCAACATCAAGAATAATCAGGTCGAACTGCTCTGCCTCAGCTTTGGCGATACCCTCGACACCGGATTCTGCAGTAGCGACTGAATAGCCCTTCTGTTTCAAATTTATCTTTAAAAGGGTTCCCACTGAGGGTTCATCATCGATGATTATGATTTTTTTCTGTTGTTCGGCAATGGTCATTTACAAAGTCCCTGCCTTTTAGTAAGGGAGGAGACTATCCGTATAGCCTCCTCCCCGGTTGTTACTTGAAGAGCTGAATAATCAGATTGTTCAAGGCTATAAATACCGGAACAAATACTATCGATACCATGGCCATCAATTTTAACAGAATATTTATTGAAGGACCCGAGGTGTCTTTAAAGGGATCGCCCACTGTATCTCCGGTTACCGCTGCTTTATGAGCTTCTGAACCTTTACCCCCGTGAGCGCCTTTTTCAATATGCTTTTTAGCATTATCCCAGGCTCCTCCGGAGTTGGCCATCATAACAGCAAGAACAAAGCCTGATGTCAATGAACCGGCCAGGAGAGCGATTACGGTAAAGGGGCCGAAAAAGACGCCGACCAGAATTGGGGCAATAATTGCCAGGAGCGAGGGCATCAGCATCTCCCGCTGCGCGCCCCTGGTGGAAATAGAGACACAGGCAGCGTAATCGGGCAGCTCAGTTCCGGCTAAAATGCCCTTCTTCTCTGCAAATTGGCGGCGAACTTCTTTGACCATATCCCCGGCAGCCCGACCCACGGCCTTCATGGACATGGCGGAGAAGACAAAGGGCAGTACTCCACCCAGGAATAGACCGACCAGAATACGGGGGTCGAGAATATCGATTTTCATATTAATCGTTTGAATAGAGCCATCTGCGGACCTTACAATTTCCACCAGGCCACTGTAGAACTTTTCAAAGAAAGCTGAAACTGATGGGTCGGATAGTAAATGTATAATCGATTCTTTTATCTTATTCCCATATTCAGCGAGCAGGGCCAGGGCGGTAAGCGCAGCAGAACCAATGGCGAAGCCTTTGCCTGTAGCGGCGGTGGTGTTGCCCAGAGTATCTAAGGCATCGGTCCTTTCGCGCACTTCCGGGTCCAATCCGGCCATCTCGGCAATGCCGCCGGCATTATCCGCGACCGGACCGTAAGCATCGGTGGCCAGGGTGATCCCCAGTGTGGAGAGCATTCCCACAGCGGCTATGCCAATTCCATAGAGGCCGATCCCGGGATCGGCAAAACCGCCTGACAGGGAGAAAGCGAGTAAAATGCTGGCTACTACGGTAAGCACCGGGACAAAGGTTGAGGCCATACCCAGCGATAAACCGGCTATTATTATGGTTCCCGATCCGGTAAGGGATTCCCTTGCAAGCTCCCTGGTTGGACGGTAGTGGTCGGAAGTGTAATACTCGGTAAAGTAACCGATTATGTTTCCGGCAACCAGTCCAACTATCATGGCTCCCCAGACTCCCAAGAATGAGCGGCCGATTGTGAAATAAATCAATAGAAAGGATAGCACCGCTATCAGTACAGTGGAAAGATATACCCCTGTTCTCAAGGCGCGCAGCAGCACCTTCTGGGTAGCGTCCTCTTTAGCTCTGACAAAGAAAGTTCCTATTATGGAGCAGATAACCCCGATAGTTGCAATAGATACCGGTATCTGTATGGCCTGCAGCGCGGATAGTCCGGGAAGTTGCAGGGAAGCAACAGCCCCCAATGCCATGGTAGCTACAATTGATCCCACGTATGATTCATAGAGATCGGCGCCCATGCCGGCAACATCACCGACATTATCGCCCACATTATCTGCAATGGTTGCAGGGTTGCGCGGGTCATCCTCAGGGATTCCCGCTTCCACTTTACCGACCAGGTCTGCGCCCACATCTGCTGCTTTGGTGAAAATACCGCCGCCTAAACGGGCAAACAGGGCCATGGAAGAGGCGCCCATACCAAAGGTAATCATGATGGGCGGGATCTCTACGGTAGGCACTTCAAGGAGATTAAGCACCAACCACCAGATAGAAAGATCCAGCAACCCCAGGCCGACTACGACCATTCCCATTACGGTTCCTGAAGCAAAGGCAACGCGCAGACCGGAGTTAAGGGATGTTTTTGCGGCCCAGGTAGTGCGGGCATTGGCGCGTGTGGCAATAAACATACCTATATATCCGGCTAACCCTGAGAAAAAACCACCGGTTATAAAGGCAAAGGGCACAAATGGAGATATCAGGTGGAGGCCGAAGGAGAGTACCAAAAACAGGATAAAAAGAAAACTAAAGAATATTCCGACAACCAGATACTGCTGCTTCAAATAGGCTATTGCGCCTTCCTGAATATGTTTACTGATTTCTTTGGTCTTCTCATTTCCTGCATCTTTTTTTAGTATGTAAAGAGCCAGGATCAAGGCAAAAATCAGGGCTGCCGTTGAACCGATCCAGGTTATCCACATCATGTCTGCGCCCTCTGTTTCTAAACCTTCAGCTGAGGCGCTGAATAACGGAAATAGAATAAAAAATAAAGAGAAAAAAAATAGTAATAATCTCTTTTTCATTTGACTGTTGTCCCCCTGTTGATGAATAATTTTGGCAACAGTTTATGAATATTTAGCAGGTTAGGTCAAGCTGGCCTGCGTGGGAACAGTACTGACGCATCAGTATTTTCAATAGGGCCGGGAGGAAGAATTGTGGAGCGATGGGATAGGTTTTATCGCAGTGCGGGCTGGATCAAACACTCAGTTGGCTTTTTATCCAGGTCTGCTAGGCG